>CAYSPQ010000196.1:0-4101 GCA_964432965.1 uncultured Desulfohalobiaceae bacterium | reverse complement strand
GTATTGGCCATTGGAGACGATATGTAAATGCACCCTGCATATCTCTCCATTGTCCCGCTCGAAGCCTTTCACTTCCGTAAATGGCCAAAATCCGGCCCCCAGCTCCAGTGCCTGACCCAGGTTGTCCAGGGAGAGTCGAAATGGCTCCACCACTGCATCCGGCACATAGTAGGCCGCCCTGATCCGATCGGAAAGAACGGTTTCCTGCTCGCGGGCCTTTTCCGGGCTCAGCTCCTCGGCTTCGATCCCGCAGGCGGAGCAAAGATCAGGGAACTGAGCAATATAGTCCTCTCCGTCAACCTCGGTGGCCAGGAACAGTCCCCCAGTATCCTCGATGCACTGAGGGGCCAGCTTCTTCAACAGGGCGGATTCCTCGCGGCATTCTCTGGCTGAATCGGGATCTGTCTGGACGTATCTGGCGCCGCTGTGCAGCAGTCCGTGGTTGGCCCCGGAAGCACCGGAGTTGAAATGCCCTCTGTCCACAACAAGACTGTGGATGCCCCGCAGGGCCAGGTCCCTGGCCAGTCCCGTTCCGGTTGCTCCGGCTCCTATGATCAACACCTGCGTCTGCATCATCAGGCCCGAGAGAAGCTATGCCTTGGTACCCGCTGCCGCAACCGCATGCTTACTCCGCATTGTAGCGCTGCAGGACCTCGCCCAGGATGCGGGCTCCCTGACCGGTATATCCGGCACAGCGCACCCTGCCCTCACCCTTGAGGAAGGCCTTGATCTGATCCTTGTCCGACCAGTCCACCCCCGTGATCTCGCTGCAATGGACCCTGCCGGAGGTGACCTCTTGCAGGAAGCGCTTGTAAAAGCTGCGGCTTGTTCGCCACAAATCCGGATTCTCGCCCTCCTCCGGATTCTCCTTGCCGTAGAGCATGCCCACACAGAAGGCGGCTCCGATGATCACCCCGCAAGTACCTCCGGTGGAAGCGATCCCTCCTCCCATGGCGGCCATGCCCTGCACTGATCTGGTGTCCTGGATGTCCAGTTTTTTCTGGCCCACGGCCAGAACTGCCTGGGCTCAGTGGTATCCCGAAAGCATGAGCTCTCGCGCCTCGATTTCCATCTCTTCCGGGCTCATATACAGCCTCCTTCCTCCCCGGATTAAACTAGTTAAAAATTCCGTGCGTGGTCGCCTTGCTTGTGTCCTTGATCCTAGTTATTTACTATCTAAGATTTGTCCCTGTGTCCATTGACCGTTCTAGACCTTGGATTGAACGATTTTTCTCCTTGCAAAACCTTGGGGTGCTTCTCCCTGCAATCTCCGGATCAAGAAACGCCCCACGACTACAAAATTCAACAACCAGCAAAAGCTACTGAGTTGATAATATGACCTACATTCAAACAGAAGAGGCGATGACAAAAATATTCAACAACACCCATGATGCAATAATTATCCACGATCTGGAAGGCAATATCCTGGAAGTAAACGACAGGATGTGCGAGCTATACAATATAGAAAGGAATGAAGCCGTAACCTGTAATGTGAGGGACATGTCCAGTCCCAGCATGTCTTTTGAGGAATTGTCCGCAATCTGGGACAAGGTATTGCACAACGACAAGCAAGTTTTTGAATGGGAAGCCTTCCGGCCCAGGGATAAAAGCATCTTTTTCGTAGAGGTCTCCTTGCAAAAGATGGAGCTTTCCAACGAGTCCTTGATCATTGCCAACATCAGGGACATAACTGATCGCAAGCAGCAAGAGGAGGCCCTGCGCAGATCGGAAAACTACTATCGGGCCATATTCGAGACCTCGGGGGCGGCGACAGTCATCATAGAGGAGGATGGCACCATTGTTCTGGCCAACTTTCAGGCGGAAAAGCTCTGTGGCTTCTCCAGGTCGGAGCTAGAAGGGAAAAAATACTGGAGCGACTTCGTTCATCCCCAGGATCTGGAAAAGATGAGGGATTACCATTTCTTAAGAAAACAGGATCCGGACGCAGCGCCCAAGCAATACGAATTCCGCTTGCTAGACCGCTGGGAGCATGTGCGCCACATATTCTACACCATCGATATAATTCCCGGCACCGGCCAAAGCGTGGGCTCCCTCATAGACATAACCAAGCGCAAGGAAATGGAGGAGGCGCTTAAAACAAGCGAGAAAAGATACAAACAGGAAAGGAACTACTTCGAAAAGCTGCTGGAGAACTCCGCGGACGCCATAGGCATCATGGATGAAAGGGGGCGAATAACCAGATGGAACAAGCGGGCGGCAAAGATTTCTGGATTCTTGTACCAGGAGATGCTGGGCAGACATTTTTCCGAGTTCTACGCGGACAGGGAGGAGATGCAGCGTATGCTGAGCGTTTTGCGGCAACATGGCGAGGTGAACGACTACGAGGTGAACCTGGTTCGCAAGGAGGGCCAAGCGGTTCCCTGCTCCGTATCCATCAGCGTGCTCAAAAACGAAGAGGAGGAAACAATCGGCAGCATAAGCATTATCCGCGACCTGAGCGAGTGGAAAGAGACGCTGCGTAAGCTGGAGGAGATGAGCATCCGGGACTACCTCACCGGGCTCTACAACCGCAACTTTTTCGAGGAGGAAATGCAGCGACTCAGTGACGGACGCTACGCTCCGGTGAGCTTGATAATCTGCGATCTGGATGAGCTGAAACTGATCAACGATACGCAGGGCCATCAGGCAGGGGACGAGATGCTGATCCAAGCAGCCGAGATCTTGAGGAGCAACTTCCGCTCCAGCGATATTGTGGCCCGCATAGGCGGGGACGAGTTCGCTGTATTGCTCACCCAAACAGGTCCCGAAACCGCCAAAACCTTGATTGACCGCCTGCAAGAGGCCCTGGAGAAATTCAACAGAAGCTCTCCCCTGTTTCCTTTGTCCCTGTCCATGGGTTACGCGGTGGCTGAAAAGGCTCCCATGGACATGCAGGCCCTGTTCCGGGAAGCGGACAATCGAATGTACAGGGATAAGGCCAAGCAATAGTCTTTAACGGCATCTTGGCCGTTAGAAGCGCAGGCTGAATCTCTTCTTGACAAGCCTTGCCATGTATAGAATAAAAGAATAGAATTCAAATATTGTGTATTCCATACGGTTTAAGCCTCAATCCGTAAAGGAGTTATCTTATGCGAGCGAATCGTTTGCTGTGCCTGATCTGTTCGGCTGCAATGCTCGGTCTCCTCTTGGCGGCAGGCTCTGTCGGTGCGGAGGCTAAAGGGACCGCAGACAACAATCCCACCTTGTTCCACGGCATATACGCAGGGGGAACTATTGGAGTTGCAAATTACGACATTGAAACTGAACGAGACGATGAAAGTATTGAGGGCATAGCAGCTAGCGGCTTCAGCAACAGCGTATTCCTGGGCACAGGTACTACCCACCAAAACATCTACTACGGTGTGGATGCCCATCTTGGCTTCCACAACGCTGACGCAGAGACTGAAGTTAACAACTGGGAAAATGCGGAAATGGAGATCGAGGAGAGCTACGGTGTTAGCGCCAGACTGGGCTCGCTTCTCTCGGAAAGAGTGCTGGCCTACGGACTGGCCGGATGGCAACAAACAAATATAGATGTATCCGACGATGAAGGCTCTGAGGACAAGCGCTTCGACGGTGCCCGCTTGGGTGCAGGCATAGAGTGCCAGACGGATCAGAACGTCTTTATCCGCGGCGAATACAGCTACATCCTTTACGGAAGCGAGGATATAACTATAAATGATGTTGAATACGATCTGGACCCCAGTGCAGGCCAGTTCCAGCTGGGAATCGGCTTCCGCTTCTAGAGCCGCGGCGTTGTGCACCCCTTCAACATAGCACTTGGGCAAGATGCCCGTAGCCTGCTGGAAATGACGAAATCCGGGAAGCTATATCTGGATTTTCGAACAAGTTGACACCATTTAAAGGGTCGCCTGCAAAAGCAGGCGACCCTTTGCAGTTTATCAAGGCCGGCCAGCCCCTTCGCTGGATTGCCACGTTAACTTACAGCCACTTAACCACCTCGCAACGCCTGATCAGTTCCTCCATCTTCTCCCTTTCCCTTTTGCTGAGCGGGGACTCGCCCAGGAATGCCCCGTAATAGCTATGGAAACTGGCCAAGCTGGAGGCTGGCCATCTAGTACTCCAGAATTTCCACACTGG
>CAYSPQ010000195.1:0-4122 GCA_964432965.1 uncultured Desulfohalobiaceae bacterium | reverse complement strand
CTTTCCAGGGCGCATATCCTGGCTCCGGTCATGGTGGCCAGGTGAACTGCGGTGAAAGGGATTGCCCCGCAGCCGACATTCAGTATTCTGTCCCCGCTGTTCAGGCCGGACATCAGGATTTCCTTTTTCACCACCCGCTTGTAGGGCCTGGAATAAAGCCTGACGAATGTCGCTGACCTGCTGCCGGCTTTTTCCAGGGCAGCTACCAGGGGAGGGATCCAGCTCTTTTTCACCTCGTATCACCTCTGTAGATTATGAATTTGATTTGCACTATCAATTTTGTTTGCGAAAATAACTATTTGTCTTCTGCAATCTCGGGTTTTGCTTGGCAAGTGCCCTGCGGCTCAGGCTAATCAATATCAGGAGAGCATTCAGGGCAATACCCGTAGAGATACATCCTGTGCCCGGTGAGAGTGAATCCGTGCCTTCTGGCCAGATCCTCCTGCAGGTCCTCTATGGTATCGTCCACCACTTCCACGCTTTTGCCACATTTCCTGCAGATCAGGTGATCGTGGTGCCCCCGTCCGAAATATGGCTCGAACCGGGTCACTCCTTCCCCGAAGTCCACTTCCCGGGCTATGCCAGCTTCCGCCAACAGATTCAGGGTGCGGTAAACAGTGGCCTGGCCGATGGAGGTATCCTGATCCTTGGTCTTGAGATACAGCTCTTCCGGGGACACATGGCCCTGGATCTGCCAGAACACATCAAAGATCAATGCTCTCTGGGAGGTGAAGCGCAGCTTTTTCCTGGCCAGAAAGTCGAAAAAGGCCTGCCTGGCTTCTTGCATATTTATGTCTCATGATAATGAATTTCTATCCCTTTGCTTGCTGTATTATCGAGCCTAAAGCATCATTCAAGCCCTTGCAAGAGAATAGGCCAGATTCTCAAAGCTTGGGGCTTCCTCTTTCATCTTCGAAGAATGAAGGGTGGCGGTGCCTTGCGCGCGACACTGAAAAAGGGAGATGGCAATTAATGATTGCTGCTGGATAAAGGGTGCTGCGTCCCCTTCGAATAGGGTTCTGGCTCAGGAGGTCGATTCCCGGGGCACTATGACCATCTGTCCGGAATGATCCAGTATGTCTACCGGGACCCCGTAGACCTGCCGAACCATTTCCGGGGTAAGGTCCCGGCTGTCTCCGTGGTGGTATAGCCTGCCCTCCTTGAGGAACAAGAATTTGTCCGTGTAGCGAAAGGCCATGTTCAGATCGTGCATGGTCATGACCACGGAGATTTGGTGTTCCTGCAGCACAAAACGGATTATGCGCATGATCTCCATCTGGTTCTTCAGATCCAGGCTGCTGGTGGGCTCGTCCAGGAGGAGCACCTGCGGCTCCTGGACCATGGCCCTGGCTATGCACACCTTCTGCAGCTCACCTCCGCTGATGCGGTCTATGTGCCTCAGGCTCATGTGGGAAAGCCCCATGCGCTTCAGGGTGGCATCCACGATTTGCAGATCCCTGTCCGAGACCTTCCAGGACAGGTGCGGCTTGCGTCCCAGAAGCACGGCGTCGAAAACGGTCATGCGCCCGGCTTCGCTCTTCTGGGCCACGTAGCCCATTCTCTTGGCTATCTCCGCAACGGACATGCGGAAGACGTTTTCCTCCTCCACTAGCACCGCGCCCTTGCTGGGCTTCAGTATGCGGTTGATGCAGCGCAGCAGGGTGGTCTTGCCCACTCCGTTGGGGCCCAGGATGGAGAGCATCTCTCCGGGCTGCACGGTGAAGCCCAGGCTGTCGAGAACCATCTCCCGATTGTATCCCATGCTGAGGTCCTGAATACAGAGCATCAGCTTATCTGCCTCCTTATAAGCAGGTAAATGAAGGCCGGTGCGCCCAGAAAGGCGGTGAGGATGGACACCGGCAGCACGTGCGGGGCTATCATGGTCTTGGCCGCGATATCCGAGGCAAGCAGCAGCACTGACCCGGTCAGGCAGCTTGCGGGAAGCAGGAAGCGGTGGTCGTCCCCTATAATGCGGCGCACTATGTGGGGACAGATGAGGCCCACGAATCCGATGATCCCCAGAAAGGATACAATGGTCGCGGTCAGGGCGGATGCTGCAAGCATGCCCACCAGCCGGACCCTTTCCACGCTGACCCCCAGCCCCTTTGCGGTTTCCTCTCCGGCATCGATGGCGTTGTAGTTCCAGCGATTCAAGACGAAGAACACGGTAAAGAAGGCTACCACCAGGGCCATGATCCAGATCTCGGTCCATCCCGCCCGGGAAACGTCCCCGAAGGTCCAGAAGATCATGGCAGCCAGCTCGGTGTCCTCCGCGAAGTACTGCAGGAACATGGTCCCCGCGTTGAACAAGGCCCCCAGGGCCACACCGCTCAGGACCATTACCTCCGGGGTGGCGCCCCTGATCCTGGAGATGGCTATGATCACCAGCGAGGTGAGCATGCAGAAGAAGAAGGCGGAGGCGGTGGTCAGGTAGGGGCTGACTATGGTTACCACCTCTGCGGATCGGGCGCTCTGCAGGGCTCCGGTGCCCAGGATCATTACCGCGAAGGCGGCCCCGAAGGCCCCGGCCTGGGAAATGCCCAGAGTGAAGGGCGAGCCCAGGGGGTTGCGCAGTATGGACTGCATGGCGGCACCGGCAGCAGCCAAGCCCGCACCTGCCAGGCAGGCCGCAATGGAGTGGGGCAGGCGGATGCTGAAGATGATGGTCTCGAATCTGGCCTCTCGGGCCTGACCGGCGAAGGTAAGAAGCACGTCCCGGGCCGGGATGTGCACAGCACCCATGGATACGCCCAGAATGAGCAAAAGGCCGGCCAGCCCCAGTAGAAGGAAGACGAAGGCGATCTTGCGGCCCACGTAGGAGCTGTATTCAGCAGGTATCCGTCCGTCCTCGAAGTGGGACATAAGCCGGGTCTAATCCACCTCCATCCTGGTGAAGGCGGGGTTTTCCAGTCTGGAGTTTATGCTATCGAAGGCGGGGGCCCCGTTCAGGAATTCGCTTATCTCTTGAGCCTTTTCCATGGGCTCCACATCCCGGAAGCGGTCCGGATAGAGCACCTTGCCTACATAGTAGGAGTTGGCCAGTATTGACTCGAAGTTGTTGGTATAGAAATTATAGGGAAAGACCCCATATACCCTGCCCTTCTGGACTGCGGTCAGGGTGCGGTATGCCGGGTCCTGCCTGAGCTGTTGCAGAGCATTTCCCATTCCTTCCTGGTGCAGGCTGGCTGTGTCCAGAAATATTACCTCCGGGTCCCAGGAAAGTATCTTTTCCTGGGAAACTGTTGCCTGGGAAAGAGGGCTGTCCTCGCTGGCCAGCTCCGAGGCAGCGTTGTCCACTTGCAGAAAGCGAAAGGGCGGATAGGTGGGATTTGTGGAGCGCACCCCGTGCGTGCCCCTGGAGGCCACTCCCGCAATGTAGGCTGTAGCCGCCTCCTCCTGCGACACGTCGGCTGTTCTCTCCTGCAGGTCTTCTTGCAGTTGATTCATGTACTCGATCACTTCCTCGGCCCTTTCCTTCTTGCCCAGGACACGGCCCATGAGCCGCAGGGACTCGTTCAGTTCCTCCCTTTCATAAGTCAGGTTCCCGTAATCCATGGTGATCACCGGAATGCCCGTCTTTTGCTGGGTGTTGTCCGGATCCTTGCCCATCTCCGGATAGGTGCGGAGAATCACCTGGGGTTGCGGATCCAGGGCGGCGATTAGCTCGGGATTGTCCTGTCCGCGGTGCTGACCGAACATGGGAAGCTCCTGGAAGCGGGGGTTGGCCTCCGCGTAGGGCCGCAGGTTGACTTCCGGATTCCGTTTCTCGATGCTGTCCACAGCCACCACGCGCTCCTGGGCCTGTAGATAGGTCAGAAGACGCAGCGCTCCGGGTCCGGAGCAGATGACTCGCTCCACGTTTTCCGGTATTTGCAGCGTTCTGCCTTTAGCGTCCTCGATGCTCCTGAGTTGCTCTGCGCCAGCGGATTGGGCGAGAAAAAGGATAAGGGCGAGGAGAAGCAGACCAAAAAAGGGCTGGAAAGTCTTGGTGCCATAGTTATTGAATTGCAGCTGCTTTTTCATCTATCCCTCCCGGGTGGAAGTTTTTACGACCCTGTGTTTAACACGACAATGAAAATTCAGGTTGGCTAGTTTCCATTTGGCTTTGTCCTTGCCAGGATA
>CAYSPQ010000194.1:0-4147 GCA_964432965.1 uncultured Desulfohalobiaceae bacterium | reverse complement strand
GAAGATTTGCAAAAGACAACCGATTGATTAGTCTATTGATTTTTTTCGCACATTGCCTCCAGCATGTCAACAAAAATTTTTTCAAAATTTGTTTGCTGGATTCCTTACCGCTGGACCCCAG
The DNA here is from genome assembly GCA_964432965.1 of uncultured Desulfohalobiaceae bacterium. GTDB lineage: Bacteria > Desulfobacterota > Desulfovibrionia > Desulfovibrionales > Desulfothermaceae > JAIPDU01. The sequence continues at coordinate 4,026 of CAYSPQ010000194.1, read as the reverse complement.
GGAGGTGCTGCGAACAACTGGCCCTTTGCATTCAATGATTTGTCCCGGACAAGAAAATCAGCTAGGACCTTCCCCATGTCATTGATCCCTGACAGCAAATCATGTTTTAATAAACGGCAACTTTCTCCCTCACCCAGAAAAGCCCCTGTTGGGCATTTCCCGCAGCAGCCTGGCACAGCCGGAAATCATTTCAAGGAGCGAAAGAAAGCCTATGAGCCTTAGACACCTAAACGCCTTGTTCCGACCCAGGTCAGTCGCCCTTGTGGGAGCCTCCAACCGGCCCAAGAGCATCGGCAACGTGGTCATGCGCAATCTGCTTCAGGGCGAGTTCTCCGGCCCCATCCTGCCGGTTAACCCCAAGTACAAGGCCATAGGGGGCATACTAGCCTATTCCAGCGTGGCCGAACTGCCCTTGAGCCCGGATCTGGCCATCATTTGCACTCCGCCTCGAATGGTTCCGGAAATGATGGAGGAGCTGGGCAAGAAGGGGGCCATGAACGTTCTCATAATGAGCACCGACCTGGACAAGTACACCACAGCAAGCGGACTGACACTGCGGGAAGCCACCCTGGAGAGCGCGCAGCGCTACTCCATGCGTCTTTTGGGGCCCAATTGCCTGGGCCTGATCGTGCCCCGCTACGGGTTGAACGCCAGTTTCGGTCACACCGGAACCATGCAGGGGCGCATCGCCTTTGTCTCCCAATCGGATTCCCTGGGAATAGCTGTCCTGGACTGGGCCTACTCCAAGGGGATCGGGTTCTCCAGCTTCATTTCCCTGGGAGACTGCCTGGATATCGATTTCGCGGACGTAATAGACTATCTGGGCGGCGATCCCTACACCTCCTCCATCCTTCTGTACATCGAGGAGATCAACAATCCGCGCAAGTTCATCTCCGCCGCGCGGTCTGCTTCCAGGAACAAGCCCCTGGTGACCATCAAGAGCGGCTCCTTCGCGGAGCAGGAGATGAGCGAGCTCCGCTGCGGATCCGTGGATATCTTTGAGGAGGACATCTACGACGCTTTGTTTCGCAGAGCTGGAATGCTCAGGGTCTCGGACGTGGCTGAGCTCTTCGATGCAGTGGAGACCCTGGCTCGCTTCAAGGGCCTGCGCGGAGACCGTCTGGCCATCTTGAGCAACGGAGGAGGGCCGGCCTTCATGGCCAGGGATATCCTTGTCTCCCAGGGAGGTCGCCTTGCCCAGCTGTCCCCGGAAACCCTGCAGGAATTATCCAGCTCCAGCGAAGAGAGCATTACCGGCACCAACCCCATCCGCCTCATGGACCACGCCTCCAGCGAAACATATTCCCAGTGTCTGGAGAGCCTGCTTAAGGACCAGGAGGTGGACGCGGTGATGGTCATACATGTGCCCAGCGCCTTCACCTCCAGCCAGGACATAGCCGGGGCCATAGTCAACTCCATAGGACGCAGCCGCAAGAATATCTTCACCGTGTGGCTGGGAGAGGCAAACACTTCCCAGCCCAGGCGCATCTTTGGCCTGGCCGGGATCCCCACCTACGAAACCCCGGATCAGGCGGCCAACTTGTTCATGGATATGGTTCGCTACCGACGCAACCAGGAAGCCCTGATGGAGACCCCGGAGACGGTTCCCAAGGAGTTCACTCCGGATATGAGCACAGCCCGGGCGATTGTCCGTACCGCCCTCCAGGAGGGCAGACAGCAGCTGGCCCAGTCCGAAACCAAGGAGTTGCTGGCCTGCTACGCCATCCCCGTGGTGGAGTCCCGGATCGCCCAAGGACTGGAGGATGCCGAGCTTTTAGCCGGAGAGCTGGGCTATCCGGTTGCCCTGAAGATCCTTTCCCCGGACATCCCCGGCAAGGAAGAGGTGGGCGGCGTAAGCCTGGATCTGGAAAGCGCGGAGGACTTGCGCAAGTCCGGGCGGAGCATGATCTCTCGCGTGCGGAAGCTGCATCCCGGGGCCAACATCGAGGGCTTCATAGTGCAGAAAATGGCCCGAAGGCCCGGGGCGAGGGAGTTGCTTGCGGGGGTGGTCACCGATCCCCTCTTCGGCCCCCTGATCCTCTTCGGCCAGGGCGGTACAGCGGCCAAGGTGCTCAAGGACCTGGCCGTAGGACTTCCTCCCCTGAACATGAGCCTGGCCAAGGAGCTGATCCAGAGGACCAGGATACACAAGCTGCTGGAGGAGCACGGAGGGCAGTCCGGAGTGCACATGGAGTCTCTGCGCCTGGTCCTGGTGCAGCTCTCCCAGCTTATCATCGATGTGCCCGAAATCTGCAAGATGGACATAGACCCTCTTCTTGCGGACGCAGACGGCGTTCTGGCCGTGGACTCCCACATAGAGGTGCGGGCCACCGAGGCCACCGGGCCGGAAAGGCTGGCCATCCGGCCCTATCCGGAACATTTGGAGGAGACGGTGGAACTCCCCTCTGGACTGCAGATACTGCTGCGCCCCATCCGCCCCGAAGACGAGCCCATCCACCGGGAGTTCATAGACCAGCTCTCCGAAGAGGATCTGCGCATGCGCTTTTTCGGGCTGGTGCACGAGTTCACCCACTCCCAACTGGCCCAGCAGACCCAGATCGACTACGACCGGGAAATGGCCTTTGTCGCGCTACGGGAAAGGGAAAACGGCAAGAGGGAATCCATAGGCGTGGTCCGCTGCTTCTTCGATCCGGACAATATAAGCGCCGAATACTCCATAGTGGTGCGCACCGACCTCAAGGAGAAGGGACTGGGGAGCGCTCTAACCGAAAAGATGGTCCGCTATTGCCGAAAACGAGGAACAAAGGAGATTGTGGCCTACACCCTGCGGGACAACAAGGCCATGCAGGCCCTAGGCAGGAAATTTGGCTTCCGTATAGAAAGCAGCCGGGAGGACCCGGACACCATCGTATTGCGCCTAGAACTGGCGTAGGAACTGCCCTGTTGGCGAATCCGGATCCTGGCGCACCTGTTCCGGGGTCCCCCGGGAGATCACCTTGCCTCCGAACTCCCCACCCCCTGGACCGAGGTCCAGGACATAGTCCGCCGCCTTGATCACGTCCATGTTGTGCTCTATGACCACCACGGTTGCCCCTTTGTAGACCAGCTCCCGCAGGACCTGGATAAGCATGCCCACCTCGTGCATATGCAGGCCGGTAGTGGGCTCGTCCAGGACATATAGGGTGCGCGGAAGGCTTTTCTTGCCCAGTTCCCTGGATATCTTCAGGCGCTGGGCCTCTCCTCCGGACAGTGTGGTCGCAGGCTGGCCCAGGCTGAGATATCCCAGCCCCACCTTTTCCAGGATCTGCAGCCTGCGCTGCAGAGCGGGATGATGGGCAAAGAACTCCCTGGCCTGCCCCACGCTCAGATCCAGGACCTGGGCTATGTTCTTGCCCTTGTATTCCACGTCCAGTGTCTCGCGATTGTAGCGCCTGCCGCCGCAGACATCGCAGGTAACGAAAACGTCGGGCAGAAAGTGCATCTCCACCCGGATATGTCCGTCTCCCTGACATGCCTCGCAGCGCCCTCCCCGCACGTTGAAGCTGAATCGCCCCGGACTGAAGCCGCGCTTCTTGGCCTCCTGGGTGGAGGCGAAGATCCTGCGGATCTCATCGAAGACCTTGGTGTAGGTGGCGGGATTGGAACGCGGGGTGCGCCCTATGGGAGACTGGTCAATGGAGACCACCTTCTCCACCTCCTCTTCTCCCTCGATGCCCTCCAGGCTGCCGGGATTGTCCACCTTGATCCCCCTGTTCAGGGCCAGATGCTTGTAAAGCGAATCCACGACCAGAGAGCTCTTGCCCGAGCCCGAGACCCCGGTTACGCAGATCATGTTGCCCAGGGGAAAATCCACGTCCATCCCCTGCAGATTGTTGGTGCTCACCTTCTTCAGCCGGAGCCACCCGCTGGGGGTGCGGCGGTATTCCGGCTCGGCTATGCTCAGCTCGCGTCGCAAATACTTTCCGGTCAGGGAATCGGAGTTGTCCAAAAGCCCTTGCACTTCGCCCGTATATACCAGGTCCCCGCCCATGGCGCCCGAGCCGGGGCCCAGCTCCACAATATAGT
>CAYSPQ010000193.1:0-4154 GCA_964432965.1 uncultured Desulfohalobiaceae bacterium | reverse complement strand
AGAGTAGCGGCTGATTTTTAATCCAATATGGAAACGAGAGGCTAGAATGAATATTTATGGGGACATGAATGCCCTGGTGGGCAGGACCCCCATGGTTTATCTGAACCGTCTGAACAGGGGTTTGCCGGCTAAAGTGGCGGCCAAGCTGGAATTCTACAATCCCTGTTCCTCGGTCAAGGACCGCATTGGGCTGAGCATGATTCAAGCAGCCGAAGAACAGGGGCAGCTTCAACAGGACAGCGTGGTTATCGAGCCCACCAGCGGCAATACGGGCATAGCCCTGGCCTTTGTCTGTGCCGTGAAGGGATATAGGCTTGTCCTGACCATGCCGGAGAGCATGAGCCAGGAGCGCAGGGCTCTGCTCAAGGGATTCGGGGCAGAGTTGGTCCTTACCCCAGCCAAGGAGGGCATGAGCGGGGCGGTAAGAAAGGCCCGGGAGCTATTGGAGTCCACTCCAGGTGGCTTTATGCCCCAACAGTTCGACAATCCGGCCAACCCGGAAGTGCATCGCAGTTCCACGGCACGGGAGATCTGGGAGGATACCGAAGGCGGAGTGGATGTTTTTGTTTCCGGTGTGGGCACCGGGGGCACGGCTACCGGCGTGGGCAGGGTCCTGAAGGAGAAAAGCGCAGACGTTCGGGTGGTGGCTGTGGAGCCTTCCGACTCGCCGGTTTTGTCCGGCGGCGAACCCGGACCGCATGCCCTCCAGGGCATGGGAGCGGGTTTTGTGCCCCGGGTGCTGGAGAGGCATCTGCTGGACGAGATCATCCAGGTCGGCAATAAGGAGGCGCTGGACATGACCAGGCGCCTGATCCTGGAGGAAGGCATCCTGTGTGGCATTTCCTCCGGGGCGATCGCCAAGGCGGCACTGGATGTGGCTTCCAGGGGGGAGAACAAGGACAAGCTGGTGGTTTTCATGGTTTGCGATACCGGGGAGAGGTACTTGAGCACCGCCCTGTTCCGGACTGAAGAATGAGCCTGGCTAGAATTACTTGTCCGGCAGGGTATCTATAAAAAATGTACAGAGGTTTGCATGATACAGGGAGCAGCAGAAATCAACCCGGACAGCAGGGAAGCTGGCAGACAAAAAATCCTGGATCAGGTTATCACCGATCTTAGCCATCCCGATTCCTACCGGGAGGTGTATTACCGGCCGGAGCACGGCCAGCCCATGCCCTCCGTGGCGGCACTTGCGGAGATCATGGAGCTGCTCAAGGCCGTGCTCTTCCCGGGCTATTTCGGCGAATCCGAAGTTCCACGGGCTTCCATACCCTACTACCTTGGCTCCAGGGTGGACAAGGCTTACCGCCTGCTGGGAGAGCAGATCCGAAGGGGATACTGCTTTTTGTGCGACTTGAAGGATCAGCGAGAGTGCGAAAATTGTGAGAACATGTCCTGGCAAGTGGCGGGCAGCTTCATCTCCACACTGCCCAGGATACGCTCCTATCTGGCCAGCGACGTCAAGGCTGCTTATTGGGGAGATCCGGCAGCCAAGACCCTGGGGGAAATCATCTTTTGCTATCCCAGCATAACCGCTCTCACTCACTACCGCATAGCGCACGAGCTCCATGGCCTGGGGGTGGATCTAATACCCAGGATAATCACCGAGATGTCCCATTCCAGCACAGGCATCGATATTCATCCCGGCGCGGAGATCGGCCGGTACTTCTTTATCGATCACGGAACCGGCACGGTTATTGGCGAGACCTCGGTTATCGGGGAGAACGTGCGCCTCTATCAGGGTGTTACCCTGGGAGGCAAGACCATTCCCCAGGACGAGACTGGCATGGCTATCAAGGATGTTCCTCGCCATCCCATTGTGGAGGACGATGTGGTCATCTATTCCGGAGCTACCATACTGGGCAGGGTGCGCATCGGTCGCGATTCCTCCATTGGGGGCAATGTGTGGATCACGGAGGACATTCCCCCAGGATCCAAAGTGTTGCAGAAAAGGGGCAGGAGTCTCAGTTTCTCCCATGGCTCGGGAATCTAGGAGAAAAGGGTGAAGGCGGAGTCGAAGATATGCAGGTGATCCAGTACCCTAGCCGCACGGTGACGGAGATTTCCGGTCCACTGAAAGTAAAGAGCATCCTGAGTCAGCTACAGCTGAATCCGGAAACGGTGCTGGTGATGAGAAGCGGGGAGTTGCTCACAGCCGACCGGGAGGTGAAGGACGAGGAGGAAATAGAGATCTGGCCGGTTATTTCCGGCGGGGGCAATAGTTGAGCTATGCGTTGCAAGAAGTGCAAGGAAAGGGCTTGCCTGGAGATACGACGTCATAATGCTGCCTTTTGCCCAGAGCATCTGCTGGAGCATTTGCAGAACCAGGTAGCTCGCACTATAAAGAAGTTCAAGATGTTCAACAGGGGTGAAGGGATACTGCTGGCCGTTTCCGGTGGCAAGGACAGCCTGGCCCTATGGGATATGCTGCTAGAGCTGGGCTACAAAGTGGACGGTTTGTACATAGATCTGGGGATTGCCAATTATTCGGTCCTTTCGGCCCAGAAAATCCGCTCCTTTGCCGAGCCGCGCGGCCTGGTCCTGCATGAGATATCCTTGAGCCGCACCTACCAGGTGGATCTCGGATATATCGCCCGCAGCAACAGAAGGCCCTATTGCTCGGCATGCGGCACACTCAAGCGATACGTGATGAACATGGTTGCGGAAAAATATGGGTATGAGGCAATTGCCACGGGCCATAACCTGGATGACGAGGCAGCAGTTTTGATGGGCAACGTGCTGAATTGGCAGACCGAGTACATGCAGAGGCAGTCACCGCATCTGGTGGAAAGGGATGGTCTGGCCCGAAAGGTGAAGCCCCTTTGCCGGCTGGCCGAGCGAGAGACCGCTGCCTACTGCATGCTGCGCGGCATAGATTATATTTTGCAGGAATGCCCCATGTCCGAAGGGGCTACTTCCTTTCTCTACAAGGACGTGCTGAATAGACTGGAAACAGCCAGTCCGGGAAGCAAGGACCGCTTTTTTCTGGGCTTCCTGCGGACCAGCCCCGAGCTTTTCTCGAATAAGCCCGAGCCGCAGGTAATCCTGGAGCCTTGCTCCCGCTGCCGACAGCCCACCACTGCTGGCGAGTGCGGCTTCTGTCGACAAATGTCCCGTGCCGGCCTGGATCCCCTGCTCCTGCAAGCCCTTGCCTGAGAGAACACAAGGTTTGCCACCCCGTTTTTCTTGAGCTGTGGAATGTATATGCTGCTTATAAGGAAAGAGGACCTGGACCTTCTAGTAGATCATTTAAGGACCGAGCTTCCCCATGAGGGTTGCGGGATACTGGGAGGCAGAGGCGACAGGGCCTTGAAGGTGTACAGAATGAGCAATACGGAGCAAAGCCCTGTGCGCTATTGCATGGATTCCGGGGAGCTGGCTGAAGCGATACTGGATATGCATCAGAACTGTCTGGACATTGTGGGTATTTATCACTCTCATCTCCACGATTCCGCCTATCCCTCCAGCCGTGACCTGCAGCTTGCCTATTATCCGGACGCCCTGTATGTCATTGTGTCCTTGGCCGATCCGCAGCGGCCGCAGATAAGGGGGTTCAGAATAGGAGACGGGCAAGTTCATGAAGAGGATATAGTGCAGGAAGAAAGGGATGTTTTGTTCAAACGGGGTAAGTTGCCGGTGTTGTCTGAGCCGGAGCAGGGACGCTCTGGCCTGGCAATGCGCCGGCAAGAGCAAGAGGAGACGGGTTGAGCCATGTCCGATTTGATCTCCCATCTGCAGCATCTGAAGGAAGCAAAGCACGTCTGCGAGCAAAGCATAGATGTGCTCCCCGTCTATCAGGAGTGTAATCTGGTCTTTCACCACGGGCAGCCCTACCAGGTTGTGCAGAAAAAGGCCCTTCAGAACTATATTCTCCCCCTTCGCTATTTGAGGAATTTTGGAACCGTCGGCTTGTCGGGGCAATTGAGGTTGCTGGATTCCACGGTGGGCATAGTGGGGGCCGGCGGGCTGGGTGGATTGATCGCGGAGCTGCTGGCCCGAATGGGAGTGGGCAACCTGATCCTCATCGACGAGGACTGCTTCGAGGACAACAATCTCAATCGCCAGCTGTTCTGCACGGAGGGCAACCTGGGCAAAAGCAAGGTGGAAGCAGCCAGGGAGCGTATCTCGAGCATAAACTGCGCTGTGTCCATGAG
>CAYSPQ010000192.1:0-4158 GCA_964432965.1 uncultured Desulfohalobiaceae bacterium | reverse complement strand
TCGCCTATTCCGGCAACAGCTTCTACGATGTGCGGGCCCAGGCGGGATACACCATCCAGGACCTGCTGCTGGGCGATCTCAGGCTGGAGGCCGGATACCGCAGCATCAGCGTGGACTACGACGAGCACGACCTGGTCCTGGACTCCAGCTTCAACGGGCCTTTTGCCGGCTTGAGCCTCACTTTCTAAATATAATGGAAATAAAAGGGCGGCCCTGGGCCGCCCTTGAAAGTCATCCTAGTTCCTGCAGGACTCGGTTAGCTGGGTTGCCCCACGATCCTGCGAACCTCCTCTCCGGATATCTCTTCCTTGTCCATTAACATCTCAGCTACTTGATCCAGGGCGCTGCGAGCCTCCCGAATGGTGTCCATGGCCCGCTTGTAGGCCTCCTGCAAAAGCTTTTCCACTTCCTGGTCCACTTCCTCGGAGGTGCGTTCACTGATTTCCCGGGTCTTGCCCATCTGCTCGCCAAGAAATATCTCCTGGCTTTGGCTTCCCAGGGCCATGTGCTGGAAGCGTTCGCTCATTCCCCAATCCACGACCATGCTCCGGGCCATTTGCGTGACGTTTTGCAGATCGTTGGCCGCTCCGCTGGTGGCGGTGTCGAAGACAAGGGATTCCGCGCAGCGTCCGCCCATCATTACCGCCAGGCGGTCCAGCAGGTACTCGCGGCGATATATGTACTGCTCCTTTTCCGGAAACTGTTGGGTGGCCCCCATGGATTTGCTTCTGGGTATGATGGACACCTTGTGCACAGGGTCCGAATGGGGAAGCTTTGCCCCCACCAGGGCGTGCCCAGCTTCGTGGTAGGCGACCATCCGCTTGTCCTCGTCGGTCATGGACAGGCCATGCCTCTGAAGCCCCATCATTACCTTGTCCCTGGCCTCCTCTATGTCCTCCCAGTAGATGGTGTCCCGATCCTTGCGGGCTGCGAGCAGGGCCGCTTCGTTCAACAGGTTGTTCAGGTCCGCTCCGCTGAATCCTGGAGTGCTGCGGGCCAGCTCTTCCAGATCCACGTCCTCGGCGATTTTCTTGTTCCGGATGTAGACCTGGAGAATATCCTTTCGAGCGGAAACAGAGGGAAGATCCACGGTTATCTTGCGGTCGAATCTTCCGGGGCGGGACAGGGCAGGATCCAGGATGTCCGGTCGATTGGTTGCGCACATGACCACAACGTTTTCATTGGGCTCGAATCCGTCCAACTCGGAAAGCATCTGATTCAGGGTCTGTTCGCGCTCATCGTGGCCTCCGCCCAGTCCTGCCCCGCGACGCCTGGCAATGGCGTCCATCTCGTCGATAAAGATGATACTGGGAGCCTCGTTCTTGGCATCGTTGAACAGGTTGCGCACGCGCTTGGCCCCTATTCCCACAAACATCTCCATGAAGTCGGACCCGGTGATGGAGAAGAAGGGAACTCCGGCCTCTCCGGCCACTGCCCTGGCCAAGAGGGTCTTGCCCGTTCCTGGCGGGCCGGCGAGCATGATGCCCTTGGGCACTTCTCCCCCCATGTTGCGGATCTTCTCCGGTTCCTGGAGGAAGTCCACGATCTCCTTGAGCTCCACCTTGGCTTCCTCCGCTCCAGCGACCTCGTCGAAGGTGGTGCTCACTTCGCTGCGGTCGTACATGCGGGCCTGACTTTTGCCCATGGAGAACATCCCTCCGCCCTGGGACTGGAAGCGGCGGTACTGGTAATAGATCAGGCCTATGATGAGCAGGAGGGGAAGGAAGGAAATCATGGCGTACCAGATCCAGGGGTCGGTGGTAGGCTGGGTGTTTACCACCACATTCCTTTCCTCCAGCATCTGCATCAGCTCATCGTCGCCAAAGGCCGGGGTATATGTCTCAAACTCCCTATACTCCACAGTTCGGTCATTGATCTCCTTGCTGGCCTCGGCTCTCAGCTCACCGGTTATATGATCACCCTGTACGGTTATTCTCTCTACATTGTCCTCTTGCAGATGCTGTCGAAAAGTGGAGTAGCTTATTTCTGTAACATCCCAGAAAGCCGGTAAAATAAGCCAAAGGAACAAGAGGAGCAAAATCCCGGGTAGAATCCAGGAGCGGGGGTTTTGCAGACTGTTCTGCGGCGGCGCAGGTGGCTTTTTCTCTTCGCTCATAGTTGCAGGTCCTGCTGTGTTTTCTGGTTGACTATTTATTCAATGAGCAAGGGGTATTCCCGTGCAAATGAAAATCCCTATAGCAAAGAGGATGCGGCATCGCAAACCTGCTGTGTTCTCCGAGGTCCAGGTTTTTTTCCGGTGTAACTGCTACAAATAGAGAGCTGTTTTGTAGGCATCGGAAATTGATAACTTCCACCCCTTGCCCGGTGGTCCCCGCTTGATGGGAACAGTTTGCGCGGTGCCCTGCCGGAAATAGCCGAAAGGCCGGATGGAAAGCTGGGCCAGAGCAATTTTCCGACAACATGGGTTGAATAGGTTCGGCGGGAAATCGCGGGACCTTCTCCGGGAAATAAGCTTATGCATTGCCCGGCTCAGGAAAGCATAGAATAGGTCAGGATGAAAGCCGCTGCAATTCAGCCCGCAGGCCGTGCTGGTCGGCCCGGATAAGGACATATCCCCCGGAGGGCAGGGGACCGGGATTCAATACATGGCTTTTACCCATGAATTCTTCGCCTATGGCCTCGTGGATATGTCCAGTGACCACTACCTCGGGCTGCTTCTGCTCTATGCATTCCCGTATCGCCTGGCTCCCCACGTGTTTGCCATCCGCCACCTTGTCCGTGACAGTGTTCAGAGGCGGATTGTGCGTGGCCAGGATTTTCAGGGGAAGTTGCTCTATGTCCTGCACTGCACGATCCAGCCAGGAGGCAATGGTGTCATCAGCGACCTCGGAGGGGGTGCCAAAGGGGGTTGTCAGGGAGTAGCCCACCCCGGCCAAGCCGATTTGCTCGTTCAGAGCTACCCCCCTGGAGTGGATGCTGTATCCGCTTCTTTCCAGATAATCCTGAACTTCCGGTTTGTCCATGTTTCCGATCTGGGCATACACCACAGGGTTCACCGATCGCACTGTTTCCATTATTCGGTGAGCTTTGTCCACGCCTCCCACATTGGTTAGATCTCCGGTAATTATTATCCCCCGGGCTTTGTCCGCATGCGGGATCTTCTTTATCGCCTCTGGAGAGTCGTGTAGGTCGCCTATCGCCACCCAGAAAGCAGAGTTTTCCATAGAACGGTGAAACCTCCTTTTGCATGAAATATCTTTCCAGCAAAAACAGGGCGGAAGTATATGGAACCATTACAGCTAAAGCAAACAAATAGTAATTCTCTTCCATGCCGGAGTCAATCCGCCGGGAGGCTATGGACTGTGTGGAGCCCGCGGTGACGGGCAGTATAAGGGGCAGGATGATATAGGGGTGCAGATTTTACGGATTGAGGCTTGCTTTGTATAACAACAGCAAAGACCGTCACATAAGTACAGCCTTCGATCCTGTCCTGCCTAGATGCGCCAGCAAAAAGTCTTTTTTGCAGGCGCAGATGACAGAAGACAGAGGACGGATAGCAGAAAAATCAACAAGTTACGATCATGCTTCTGAAAAGTGAATTCCACATTTCAATTTTTTGCAGATGCATCTGTCTGGGAGGAGACTCAAATGGACGCACAACTTCTCATCCACGACAGGAAGCACGATTGCGCACGGAGCCGCCAGGGCAACTACAGGCCGTGGTAATACAGGGAGTATTCTGTCCTGCTTTGCAGAATGGAGTCTATCTCTTCCTGAATTCTTTGCCGTTCCTTGCTTTCCAGCCAGCGTTGCCAGTCCTCAACTGAATTCCAAGTGCTGATGACCAGGTATTCATCCGGATAATTGTAGTTGCGCAGTGTCTCTCCGGAAATGTACCCCGGCTGCTCCATGGCCAGGACGCGCATTTTCCGGAAAAGCGGCAAGATCTCCCTGCCCTTGTCCGGAGGGACCTCGCGCTTTATGAATGCCTTAACCATTAGCTTGCTCCCGCATTTATAATAAATTAAAAAGTTGATTTTTCAGATTATTTCACAGGGCGAGCACCGGGTCAAGAGATACAATACGGAAGACTGCCCTTTGCTTGACAGCAGGGCGAAAAGTGTTACTTCCTAGAAAAATGTAGAATTTTTGCTTGCAAGGAGGAAAATCATGACTCAGCCCCAGAGCCCAATACAG
>CAYSPQ010000191.1:0-4257 GCA_964432965.1 uncultured Desulfohalobiaceae bacterium | reverse complement strand
GTTAGCTGAGGCTAAGCAGTTAGGCTGCAAAGTTGCGTTGTAGTGATAAGAAGAAGCAAGAAAATCAGCGGATTACATTTCAACTTTATGTTTCGTTTAGACAGTAAGTTTTGCTTGGATTTGGTCAAGGATTCTCTTCAAAACCTGTGTGGTGTCCATGTTGGTGGTGTCTATTATAACCGCGTCTGCAGAGGGTTTAAGAGGCGATGTTTCCCTGTTCATGTCCTGCTGGTCCCTGTTACGCAGGTCGTGTAGCACCTGGGAGAAGTCTGACTTTATTCCCTGTTCATTCTGCAGTTGAAGCTGCCGCCTTCTTGCCCGCTCTGCTTCATCCGCCTGCAGAAAAAATTTGAATCGAGCCCAGGGAAACACATTGGTCCCCATATCCCTGCCTTCCGCTACCAGAGAATTATTACGTCCCAGATCCTGCTGCATGCGTGCCAGATGTTCTCTAACCACCGGAATTTCGCCTAGCCGAGAAGCCCACATCCCTACCTCCTCCTTTCTGATCTCCCGGCCAACTGGTTGACCACAAAAGTATAGAGTGGTCTGGTCTCCGCTACCAAATAGGCGAAAGTAAAAAGAGGATAGTTCCTTGTTCAGCCAATCCCAGGAGCTATTCCAGGAATTGTTCCCCAGATGTAGGGCGATGCAGCGAAACATTGCCCCGGTATCCAAATACTTTAGGGATAAAATTGTAGCCAGTCCCCTGGCAATGCTGCTCTTCCCCGTGCCTGCCGCTCCATCTATGGTGACAAGAAGGGGATCAGGCTTCGCATTGCTTAGTATCCGGCCTGCGATTTTGTTGATTTCCGGATGTAAGCTCATGGCTGAAGGGTCGCTTTTTTGGGGCAGATAAAGTGAAAAAATCAGTCCGTCTGGGTACGGTTCATGAGTTGATCAATTGCCTGCAACAGAATTTTATTTTCATCGCTGCGACCTACGGAGATTCTAACTTTGTCCTTCAGGCCGTAACTGTCCAAGGGGCGTATTATAACTCCTTGTTCGAGCAGCCCCTGAAAGAGGGTGTCCGCTCCAATGGGCGGCTCGAGCAAAAGAAAGTTGGCCTGAGAGGGATAGACATAAAAGCCCCGTTCCCTCAGGGCCTGACACAAGTATTGGCGTTGCTCGAGGACAGTGCTCCTGGTTAAATCACGGAAGTCAGAATCTTGCAGGGCCTCTATTCCGGCATGTTCGGCCAGGATATTTACACTGAAAGGTAACTTGATTCTCAGCACTACCTCGGCAAGCCAGGAGGGCATGATGCCGTAGCCCAGGCGCAGGCCGGCAAGGCCGTATAACTTAGAAAACGTGCGCAGGATCAGGATGTTTTCCCGGCTGCCAAGCTGGATTAGTGGAGTATATAGATCCGGTTCACTGGCAAAGTCTATATACGCCTCGTCAATCAGGAGAAGGGTGTTTTGAGGCAGATTGTCTGCGAATTCCAGGATCTTGTCAGCCCTGGCTGCATATCCGGAGGGATTGTCCGGGTTGGTTAGGAAAACTACGGCTGTGTGATGGTCAACGCTTTGCCTTATCCTGTCCCAAGGGAAGGAAAAGTCATTGTTCAGGGCCACGAATCTGGTGAAGAGCCCGTTCAACTGGGCCTGCATTCTATAGAGGCTGAAGCTGGGCTCGAGCACAACTACGTTGCTGTCTCCCGGTTTGCCCACCACGCGCAGGACGAGATCAATAAGCTCGTCGGAGCCGTTGCCGGCAATCAGACAATCCGGCTTCACTTGCAAGGACCTGGAAAGAGAGTCAATAAGCTGCGGATTCCCGGATTGCGGATAGCGAAAGGCAAGAGGAGCAGCGCGGGAAATGCGACGTTGTACTCTGAGCGATGTGCCCAAAGGGTTCTCGTTGCTTGCTAGCTTGATTACCCTGTGAAGACGGTATTTCCTCTTTATTTCCTCTATGGAGCCACCAGGGGTGTACGGGGCAAAGGTTTTTACCACAGGCCGGATGGGGAATCGATTGGATGGATCCATAAAAGGGCCGATTTCTAATGATGTGGAGCCTGACGCTGAAAAAGAGTGCTTCTCAGGTCAATTCATCCCCTCATTGATTTTACTGAAATATGGACCTTGTAACAGCACATATAAGACCACCTGAGCTATGCATTGATAGGTCAGGTGGTCTATGATTGTCCTTGCCAATTTGCTTGTCAGGGTGGATAGAACAAGGAGTTTATTTGATTTGTAAGCCTAGTTGAAGAACTCAGTTCACAATCCTTGGCATTTATTTTTATATCTCGGAGATTTGTTTCAACGCTGGTTAAAGGATTTGAGGCCGAATGAAGACAAGGAGCTCGCGCGACTCCTGTTCCTGAAATTGGCTCTGGAAAAGATGACCCAGCACCGGTAGATCGGCAAGTCCGGTTACGCGGCTTTCGCCTGTGGTCTCTATGAACTCGTGCACTCCGCCGATAACTATGGTGCTTTGATCGTCCACTATTAGCTTGGTATCTACGCTGCGTGTCTCTATCTCTACCTCATCCGGACCTCGCACAGGGGATTCGTCTTCTACGTAGACATCCATTTGCAGCTTGTCATCCGGTGTTATCTGGGGGGTAACCGTCAACTGTAGAACGGCCTCTTCAAATTCCGTTTCCGTGTCTCCGGCTTCGGTCTGGGTCACGTAGGGAATCCTGATGCCCTGCTCCACCATGGCTTCTTCATTGTTCTGGGTTACCACTTTGGGCTTGGAGATTGTGTTGACCTGCCCTTCGCTTTCTCCCAGCTGAAGCTGCGCATCCAGAGCGCTCAGGCTGCTGTCCGTTACCCTTGAGAGAAAGGCGCCCAAGCCGAGTGTGGCTGGTCCTTCTGAGGGCAGATTTACCGCGTAGCCTGTTTGCTCAAGATCTCCCGGTCCAGTTCCGGGATCCGGGCCAGTGCCATAGAAACCGTATTGCGTTGTATCATCTATTCCCTCATGATGTCCCCCACCCCACTGCAGTCCCAATCTTTCGGAAAATTCGTCCGTTGCGTAGACAATGCGCGCCTCTATTACTACTTGGCGCTCTGCGCGGTCCAGATTGTCCACTACGCTTCTGATCTTCTCCAGGGTGTTGCGAGTATCGGAAACTATAAGCTGATTCGTTCTGGGGTCATGGGATACCTCGCCTCTCTCCGAAAGGAAATTCTGAACCTGACCCTGCAGTTGTCCTGCGTCACTGTAATTGATTCTGATGTATTCCGTATGCAGGGGCTCCAGTTCCTCTCTGCTCCTTCTTGCCTCCAGAGCGGATTTTCTGGCCTCTATGATGCGTTCCTGTTCCTGACGCAACTGATCAATGGGTGCAATGCGAATTATATTGCCCTCTCTGGCCATGCCTAATTCCTTCTGCTGTAAGATAAGAGCCAGAGCTTGATCCCAGGGCACCTCGTCCAGTTTTAAGGTGATGGTTCCCTCCACACCTTCGTCCATGACCAGATTGAAATCACCGACCTCGGACAAGAGCCGAAATACGTGACTCAGTTCCGCATCTTGTACATCTATGGATACGAGCTCACCAGTATACGATTCTTGCGTGCCGGGCATGACAATGCCATCGCTTAAATCGCCAGCTTCAGTGGGCATTGCAGCTTCAGCTTCCGGCATAGCGGACTCAAGTTCTTCAGATGGCATTTCTTCCCCGGGCAGGGTGGGTTGGGCTGTCAAATCAGGTTGAACATCCTCCGGTGATTCCTCCTCCACCTTAAATTCCGATTCATCCAAGGGCTCGTATTCCTCGGCCTCTACGGATAGAATCAGGTCGTTTTCCTCTCTGTCGATATTAAACGGAATCCGCCTTTCCATGGAAAGGTTGATTTGGCCCCCGGTCTTGGTGTTGCTGAAGAGGGCTTCAGTCACAGGGGTTTCAAACTGCTCCAGATTGTATAGCTTGGTTTGAGGTTCGGGAATTCGAGTTCCGGGAAGGGATATGCGCAGCTCATCTTCTTCTTCACTGGGCTGCAAACGGTAGTTCGGCGCCTCCTCCCCGGAAAGTACAATCTTCATGCCGCCGGTCTCGGTTTGATAGAAGCTTACATCCTCGAGCAGGTGTGAAGGAGGTTCCGCCTGCTCTAATTCCGTTTCTTCAGGTTCTTGTGGAGTGTCAGATGCTTGCGGTTCTTGCATTCCTTGTTCCGAGCCCGGAGCAGGAAGGGCTAAATGCAGGATGTGCTCTCCTTGCCGGGAAATATCGTAATCGTTGTGCTCGTTCAAATGAAAGGTAATATCTCGTATGCTACGACCATCATCGGAGTATTGGTA
>CAYSPQ010000190.1:2684-4257 GCA_964432965.1 uncultured Desulfohalobiaceae bacterium | reverse complement strand
GCGCCCACGGCGTGGCAGGCATCCTCGATTATCCTGAAGCCGTACTTTTCGGACAGGCCGTGAATGGCTTCCATCTCGCAGGGCTGGCCGCACATGTGCACCGGCACGACCACTTGGGGCAACTGTCCGGATCTTTCCGCCTCCTGAAGCTTCTCTTCCAGGGCCTGGACCGAAATATTGTAAGTGTGCGGATCAATCTCCACGAAATCCACATCCAACCCGCAGTAGAGGGCGCAGTTTGCGCTGGCCACGAAGGTGATGGGGCTGGTCCAGAGCGTGTCCCCAGGACCGACATCCAGGGCGCGGCAGGCCAGATGCAGGGCGGAAGTTCCGCTGTTTGCCGCAACCGCATGAGAGGCACCGCAATAATCTGCCACCGCCTGCTCGAAACGGGGCACTACCGGGCCTTGAGTGATCATGTCCGAGCGCAGGACCTCGACCACGGCCTCTATGTCGGCATTTGTTATCTCTTGCCGCCCGTAGGGTATCATAGGAAACATTACCTGTTTCTTGGCGCAGGTGCCGCTTTGGCGGCACACGCAGGCGCTGCGCGCTCGCGGTTTTTTTTAATGCCTGTCATGCAAGGCTTCTTGCCTGACAGGCAGGAAAGCGCCTGCTGGCGCAGCAATTTATTTTTCAAAGCCGTGGGTGCGTATGCACAAGCGTGAAGCCGTTAGGCTTCCCGTGCCGGAAAACTTTTTCAACATGGAGTGATTGAATGTTACTACTTGATTAACAATTAACAAATGGGGAATGCTCCCAATACATTCGAATCATATGCCTGCCAAATGGTTGAATTTGCGGATTCCTGCAATATCCAGAAAGTGCGGATTTGCTCCGGAATTGTATTCAAATTCGCGCCCCACATCCTGACCTGTCTCTTCCAGGGCATTTGTGTAGAAATCCGGATTGCGCCTGGTAAAGGAGATAGTGGGACGGATGACGAAATGGTCGTGAAACTCTATTGTAAGGTGCGCATCGTCACTAGGGCAGAGAACCTCGTGCAGCTTTTCCCCGGGGCGGATTCCCACAAACCTGTGAGGCAGCTCTGGTGCCATGGCGGTAGCCAGATCTGTTATTCGCACTGAAGGGATCTTGGGCACGAACAGCTCGCCGCCCTGCATGCGGCGGAAGTTCTGCAGCACAAAGTCCACTCCCTGCTGCAGGGTGATCCAGAAGCGAGTCATGCGCTCGTCAGTTATGGGCAGCTCCTTTGCCCCCTCGCTTATCAAGTGTTTAAAGAAAGGGGCTACAGAACCGCGCGAGCCCACGACATTGCCGTAGCGGACCACGGAAAAGAGGGTTTCGTGTTGCCCGGCAATGTTGTTCGCGGCTATAAAAATCTTGTCCGAGGCCAGCTTGGTGGAACCGTAGAGATTGATGGGATTCGCCGCTTTGTCCGTGGAAAGGGCGATAACCTTCTTGATCTCGTTTTCCAGGGCGGCCCGGACCACGTTCTCCGCGCCGTAGATATTGGTCTTTACCGCCTCCATGGGGTTGTATTCCGCTGCAGGGACCTGCTTGAGGGCAGCGGCGTGAATTATGTAGTCCACATTGCGCATTGCTTGGCGGA
>CAYSPQ010000190.1:0-2674 GCA_964432965.1 uncultured Desulfohalobiaceae bacterium | reverse complement strand
CTCCTGTGCCATCTCGAACTGCTTGAGCTCGTCGCGGGAGAAGATGATAAGCCTGCGCGGGCTGAAGCTTTCCAGAATGGTTCGCGCGTATTGCTTGCCGAAACTCCCGGTCCCACCGGTTATGAGAATGGAGGCGTTGTTGAACATTGTCCCTCGTTGGCCTTGCGGTGTTCTTCGTGCGGCGTTCTTTGTTCGTCGTGCTTCGTTATTCGGTCATATGTAGTTATCGGTTATCTGGGAACTGTTATCTGTTTGTGTTGGCGCAAAGTGCGAAGGTTAAAAGTAGTGAAATGGGTGGTTGTCACCCTCATCGAAAACACCGTCATAGTACTCAATTACCTGGGCATCTTCGCGTATGCCCCTATGGGCCGGAGGCTGTCATTTGTCCTCTGCAAAAAAGGCTTTTTGCAGAGGCATCTATACACTGTTTGCCTGTCTGCCCTGTCCTATAGCAGTAGTGGTCAGGCCTAGCCTTTGGTAGAGCCATGCAGCCAGCAAAATGTTCCACAGCATGATGCTCAGGCTGGTGGCTGCTGCTGCGCCAATTGTACCCCAGATGGGTATCAATAAAGCATTTAACACTACATTGGCTATGCCTGCAATAGTTACTCCCTTGGCTGTCAAGCGCTCATTTCGGGTCATGGTTAGGGCGATTCCCACAGCTCCAAAGCCTGCATTTACCAGCTGCCCAGCGCAGAGCACAACCAAAGGCCAAGCTGCAGGGCTGAATTCAACTCCGAATATCACCGGTATGATCCAGAAGCCGCCCAGCATCAGGAATAGGGCGGTAGGCAGGGAATAGGCCAGGATGGCCCTGGCGCTTTTGGTCAGCACTTCCTGCAGGAGCTGCATTTGACCATGGGCATACAGGCTGGAGATTGTGGGCCCAATGGTCAAGGTTACCGCCTGCAGACCGAAAAGCACAAGCATGGCCCCTCGCTGGGCAACGCGGAAGTAGCCTACCTCCTCGGCAGTTCCCAGTACGCCCAACATGATAATGGAGACTTCCTGATTCAGTATCTGCATCCCGCCAAACAGCAACATGGGCCAGGCGCTGTGCAGCCAGGCACTTGTTTGATACTGCGGTTGTGCTTGCCTGGCTGCGGCGGGCAGCGCCTTGTGCAGAAAAATCATCAGGACTGCCAAGGCTACGGCAGCGCCTGTGATCTGCGTAGCTACAGCGTGCTCTACCTGCAGACCATGGGGCAGCAGTATATATAGGGCGCAGACAAAAAGCAGGGCAAGGGCTAGCTGCAATACTTGACCCAGCTGACCCTGCACAATCCAGCGCAAGCCGCGCAGAGCGGCATTGTGTACTTGCAGCATTGCGGTCAGGGGCACCAGCAGCAGAGCCATCCAGAAAGCGGTCAGCTGTAGGGCGTCCAGGCGTGCGGTAAGTATGTAGGAAAGAGCCCCTGCTACCAGGACCAGGATCAAGGAAGCCAGAAGCACGCTTTGCCGCGCTCTGCGCAGCAAGCCGCGCATCAGGCCGAAAGCCTCCTGGCTCCTGTAGGTAGCGAACTCCCGCACAACCAGCTGCTGCATGCCCAGCATGGCGGGTACTGCCAGCACTTGGGACGCGGCCAGGCAAAATGCGTATATGCCGAATCCCTGGGCCCCCAGTAATCGAGCCAGGACAATGGCCAAAGCCAGGTTCAGGGCAGTGAAGGTCACTCTGATCAGAAAAGAGCCAGACGCGGAGCGAATCAAATGGCTGCGCAGTCTTTCTGTTTTTTTGAGAAAATGGTCCTGGCTCAAAGCGAGTGTTCCGATTGTCTAGTTAGTATTGATTCCAATTGCAGCTCCCTGATAGAGAAAACCCAGCGAGATGCAATTGTCAGGGCAGTAGACCACCTGTTTCTGGCCGAGGCCTGAGAGGTGTGCGTAACTTTACTCTCTGATGTTACGCAAAAGATCAGTAGAAAGCTTTGCCGGATGCGTCTGCAAAAAGTTTTTTTTTGCAGACGCAGAGGACAGAGGACCCCAGTGAAACAAAGACAAGGTTTCACCCCGGTGTATTGGAAGAGAATACACGGGGCAGGCGGTGCAGGCAAAAAAACAATGAGTTAGAACACATTGATTGAAAGCCATTGTCTGATTTTAAATTTTTGCAGTTGCATCAGTGAAGCTCCAGTAAACCACCAAGAGGTGCTTTCCCAATCTGGTTTTGGGCAAGCAAAGCACGGCAGAATATTTCCGTTTGCTCAGGAGGGCAAGCTCAGCATCCTCTCCAGGGCCAGCTTGGCTTCTTCCTTGACTTGCGGCTCCACTTCGACCACGTTGACCTGACCCGGATACACCAGGGTATAATTCAGCTTATGCAAATCGATTAAAGCCATGTTCGGACAGATGGATCTGGAAAGAGGCAGCACGGTCCTGTCCTTGTATTCCTGATTGAGCCTGCTTATCATGTTGAACTCCGTGCCCACCACTATCTCCTCTCCAGGTGAGCACTCTTGCACGAATCTTATAATGAACTCGGTGGAACCGACGGCGTCTGCCGGCGCGTCGTCAACCGGCGCGTCGTCAACCGGCGCGCCGCCGCAGGCGACGGTCGGCGTCCCCTCGGTTTCCTCGAACACGCGCGATTCGCGGTCGTCGGGTGAGACCGACTCCCCCTCGGACGATCGGTCGGCGGCGGCCAGCGACTCGGCAGAGTAGCGGTGCGTCTCCT
>CAYSPQ010000189.1:0-4260 GCA_964432965.1 uncultured Desulfohalobiaceae bacterium | reverse complement strand
AATATTTTGGGCTTTTCTTTTCGACTTTTTTGGGTTATGTTGATTCTTTCCTTGAGAGGCCGTGCGGCGAGGCATGATCTTCATCTAGAAGGGAGCAGCACAGGCAGCGAGTCATCAGTCTTTTGTAGGCAATAGATTTCCCTGTACCGGCCCAATTGCTAATGGCCATTATGGATAGGCAGGATATATTGTTGGCAATTGGCTGGCAAGGAATTTAGGTTGAATGGAAAAAGTTTTAAAAGGAGAAAGGCATGATAGGAGAGAAGGGAAATTATATGTTCAGCTCGGAATCCGTGACCGAAGGGCATCCGGACAAGGTGGCGGATCGGATCTCGGATGCTGTGTTGGACGCCTTGATAGTGCAGGATCCCAACTCCCGTGTAGCTTGCGAGACTCTCGTGACCACCGGCCTTTGTTTTATAGCCGGTGAAATCACCACCGAAGGCTATGCCGATCTGCAGCAGATCGTGCGCAATACAGTACACGATATCGGCTATACAAGTTCGGATATGGGCTTCGATTGGGAAACATGCGCTGTATTGTCCTCCATAGACAAGCAGTCTCCGGATATTTCCCAAGGAGTCAATCAAAAGAGCCCGGAAGAACAAGGTGCCGGGGACCAGGGAATGATGTTCGGCTTTGCCTGCCGGGAAACGGAAAATTTGATGCCCGCCCCCATTCACTGGGCTCACAAGCTGAGCAGAAGGCTGGCCTATGCCCGGAAATCGGGAGTACTGGATTTTCTGCGGCCCGACGGCAAGACGCAGGTGGCCATGGTTTATGACAATGGCAAGCCAAAAAGAATAGACAATGTGGTTGTCTCCGCTCAGCACGACGACAAGGTGGATTACGAGGATCTCAAGGAAGCGATTAAAAAGGATGTTGTATTACACACACTGCCGGAAGAGCTTTTGGATGACAAGACCAGGTTCTATGTCAACACCACCGGCCGTTTTGTTGTGGGTGGTCCCATGGGTGACTGCGGAATGACCGGCAGAAAGATTATTCAGGATACCTACGGTGGAATGGGCAGTCACGGAGGCGGGGCTTTCTCCGGAAAGGACCCCTCTAAAGTGGATCGCTCCGGTGCTTATATGGCCCGCTACATCGCCAAGAATGTGGTAGCTGCCGGTCTGGCGGAAAAATGCGAGGTCCAGATAGCCTATGTAATCGGGGTCGCCGAGCCGGTCTCCGTGCTGGTGACTTCCAGAGGAACCGGGCAGGTGGATGACGAGACCTTGACCAAGGCCGTGCGGGAGGTGTTTGATCTACGGCCTTATTTTATCACTAAGTATCTGGACCTGCTGCGCCCCATATACAAGAAGAGCTCCTGCTATGGATCCTTTGGCCGAGAGGATCCGGAGTTTACCTGGGAGCGGGTAGATGCGACCGAAGACTTGAGAACGGCCTGCAAGATCTAGGAATGGGCTTTGCGGAAAGGCCGGAGCCGGCCTTCCCGCAGTCTCGAATTGACTTGATTTCAGCCCCTTGGGATCAGGGCCCCTCATTTTTGACCCATTCGAAGTCCGGTGCGAGTAGAGATTAAATCGCTTAGCCTAGGGGAGACATATTAAGCCATGACCATATATGTTTCTGGATCCATAGCTTATGATCGGATAATGAATTTTCCGGACAAATTCAATAATCACATCCTGCCGGACAAATTACACATTTTGAATGTATGCTTTCTGGTGAACGATCTGCAGGAGAAGTTCGGCGGAACGGCAGGTAATATCGCCTATTCTTTGGCCCTCCTACAGGAAAGGCCCGAAGTGCTGGCCAGTGTGGGAAACGATTTTGGGCGTTACGAGCAATGGTTTCGTGAGTTGGGGATTAAGCTGGACTGTATAGTAAAGATTGAAGACGTCCCCACAGCAAGCGCCTACATAACCACAGATGAAGCGGACAATCAGATCACTGCTTTCAATCCCGGTGCGATGGCCTATCCAACTCATCATTATATTCAAAACTTAGATACCCAAGGCAGCCTGGCCATTGTCGCTCCGGGCAACCTGGAGGATATGCAGGTATATCCTAGCAAATACAGAGAATGGGGGATCCCTTACATATTTGATCCGGGACAGAATATTCCTGCTTTTTCCGGAGAGCAATTGAGGGAGATGATAAGCGGCTCCAGTGCCTTAATAGCCAATGACTATGAATTGAGCCTGATTCTGCAGTCTACAGGGTTATCCCAAGAAGCGCTACTGGAGATGACCGGCTTGACGGTCACAACCTTGGGCGAGGCAGGAGCAAGAATAGAAAAAAATGACGGAACGGATTTCAGGATCAGCGCAGCCCAAATAGAGAGCCCCAAGGATCCCACCGGAGCAGGAGACGCATTTAGGGCTGGATTTATCAAGGGGCTTATTCAAAACAGGACCTTGAAAGAGGCAGCCCAGATGGGAGCGACCAGTGCCAGTTTTTGCGTGGAGTGCTTCGGCACGCAAGCCCACTCTTTCACCCTGGGCCAGTTTTGGGATCGTTATGAAGCCAGTTTCGGGCCAATAGTCTAGGGCGCACGCAGCATCCCCCGATGAAATGGAGCAGGCGTACAGGTCAAAAGGAGTTAAAGACAGCTGCCGCTCTGCTACTCATCTGGATTGATTGGTTCCTGGAAGCGGCGTTGCCGAGCTGAATATTTTATTTGCTTGTAAACTTTAAAAATCACACAACCAATACTGGAAACTGCATTATGAACGAAGTGAGAACAAGGGATGAAGCTGTCTGGCAAGCCGTGGAGCTGGAGGAGGCAAGACAAAGAAGCACCTTGGAGTTTATTGCCTCGGAAAATTTTACTTCTCCGGAAGTACGAGAAGTTACAGCCAGCTGCCTGACGCATAAATACGCAGAAGGGTATCCGGGTAGAAGGTACTACGGTGGTTGTCATTATGTGGACATGGTGGAGGAGCTAGCCCAAAGCAGGGTGCAGGAGCTGTTCCAGGCGGCTCATTCCAACGTGCAACCACATTCCGGATCCCAGGCCAATATGGCCGTTTATATGGGTCTCTTGCAGCCCGGGGACACTGTCTTGGGAATGGATCTTTCCCATGGAGGCCATTTGACCCACGGCACAAAGGTCAACTTCTCCGGCAAGCTGTACAAGGCGATTACCTACGGCTTGCACCCGGAGACTCAAACAATAGACTATGACCAGGTGCGAGATCTTTGTCGCAGGCACAAGCCCAAACTGATTATTGCTGGGGCAAGCGCCTATCCTAGAACCATAGATTTTTCCCTCTTTAGGCAAATAGCCGAGGAAATAGGGGCCATATTTCTGGTGGACATGGCCCACATCGCCGGACTGGTGGCTGCGGGCCTGCATCCATCTCCGGTGCCGGAAGCGGATGTGGTTACTTCCACTACACACAAGTCCCTGCGAGGTCCGAGAGGAGGGTTTCTGCTCTGCAACAAGGATTTGGCCAAGAATATGGATTCGCAAATATTTCCCGGGCTGCAGGGCGGACCACTGATGCACATCATCGCCGCCAAGGCGGTCGCTTTCGGCGAGGCTCTGCAACCGGAGTTCAAGACTTACCAGGAACATGTTGTCCGCAATGCTCAGGCCCTGGCCGGTCATCTCTCCAGCCTGGGCTACGATTTGATATCCGGCGGCACGGACAACCATCTCCTGTTGGTTGATCTGCGAGGCAAGGAAGTGACCGGCAAGGAAGCTGAATCCGTGCTGGAAAGGGTGGGTATCACGGTTAACAAGAATGCGGTTCCCTTTGATACCGAGTCTGCATTTGTGACCTCCGGAATGCGGCTCGGCACTCCCGTGGTAACGACGCGGGGAATGAAGGAGGAGCATATGGAGCGCATTGCCCACTGGATTGACCAAGCAATACTGAACACAGACAACGAGGAAAAGCTGTCCAGACTAGCAAGGGAAGTGGAGAGCTTTTGCCAGGAGTTTCCTTTGTTTACCCCCTGCCCCCAGGAAAGATGAGTTGACGGCCAGGAGCTAGCCGAATGTGACTCCTGGGAAGGCAGAGGAAGCAGCCGACTTGGACCTTGTCCATAAAGGGGCTCCAAAGGAATGCTTGGCTCAAGTTTATGGGACAGTACTCGTGTCACAGTTTGCTTTCCCGGCAAGGATTGCTTTGTTGGGAAAGTGTGAAAAACTAGAGCAGTAAAGCTCTAAAAATAATCCTCCCCCGAGCACCACCTCCATCGAATCTACTTTCAATTTTATTATTCATGTACTCGGTACGTCAGTTGTGCAGAGCATGGACATTTAGCAGTGTATGGGGGAGGATT
>CAYSPQ010000188.1:0-4264 GCA_964432965.1 uncultured Desulfohalobiaceae bacterium | reverse complement strand
CCTGATCTCCACGCGAACGCGCATCAAGTCGATGTATCCGGAGCTTTCCAGGACTATCTGATAGTTCTGGCCCACCTGCGGGATGCTCATCAGGATCTTCTCCACCTGCATGGGATAGATGTTCACTCCCTTGAGAATGATCATGTCGTCGGAGCGTCCGGCTATGCGATCGATGCGGCGGTGCTTTCTGCCGCAGGGGCAATCCCCGGGAAGAATGCGGGTCAGGTCCTTGGTCCTATAGCGAAGCAACGGCATGCCCTCTCGGTTGAGGGTGGTCAGGACCAACTCGCCGAATTGTCCTTCCTCCACCGGCTCCAGTGTCTGTGGATCCAGAACTTCCAGAATGTAGGAATCCTCCCAGAGGTGCATTCCGTTTTGTTCCGGGCACTCAAAGGCGACACCGGGACCGTTCATCTCCGACAGCCCGTAGGAATTGAAGGCGCTGATATTATAAATCGACTCGATACGCTGCCGGATCTCCTCTGTATGCGGCTCCGCCCCGATAAGGGCGCGCTTCAGGGGAAGCTCCGCGGGATCCATGCCCATCTCTTCCACCACGGTGGACAGGTACAGGGCATAGGAGGGGATGATATGGATGGCGCTCACGGAAAAGTCCTGGAGGAGCTTGACCTGCTTCTTGCTGTTTCCCGCTCCCGCGGGAATGGTTAAACAGCCCAGCCTCTCCGCTCCGTAATGTATCCCCAGTCCACCGGTGAATAAGCCGTAGCCGCTCAGGTTCTGGAAGACGTCCCGGGCTCGCACCCCCACCATGTAAAGGCAGCGAGACACCAGCTCTGCCCAGTTTTCCAGATCTGTCCGGGTATAAA
Source organism: uncultured Desulfohalobiaceae bacterium (assembly GCA_964432965.1). Lineage (GTDB taxonomy): Bacteria > Desulfobacterota > Desulfovibrionia > Desulfovibrionales > Desulfothermaceae > JAIPDU01. The sequence continues at coordinate 3,437 of CAYSPQ010000188.1, read as the reverse complement.
GTATGGCTATGGAGCTTCCCGTTGTACCGGAAGAGGCGTGCAGCCGCACCATGTTCTCCACCGGCTCGCTCAGGAATCCTGTAGGATACTCTGCCCTCAGATCCTCCTTAGTGGTCAAGGGCAACTTCTGGATATCTTCCGGGGACTGTATGTCTTCCCCGGATATATCTACCAATTTGCGGCTGTAGAATTCACAGGTCTTGGCCCTGTCTATGGTGCTGCGCAGTTTTTGCGTCTGCAGGGAAGCCAATTCATCCCTGGAAAGACTCTCCTCTGCATGTAGAAAATCGTGAGACATAAAACAACTTCCTTAGACTTTGCAATATATACGTTCTTCATGCCTCGAATGTAATCATTCACAGGTCATTTTTCCACAAAAATGAACAAGCGGGAAAACATGGATACAGCAGTTGCTTCAGGAAGGATTTGTGCTGAGCTCCTCGGATGGATGCGACTTGTCTGTATAGTTCTCGAAAGCTGTGCTGCTGTTGAGGTAGGCCAGCTTGACCGTTCCTACCGGGCCGTTGCGCTGCTTGCCCACAATGATCTCAGCCACACCCCGATTGGGATTGTCCTCGCGAGTATTGTATACCTCGTCCCTGTATAGGAAGACAATCAGGTCCGCATCCTGCTCTATGGCTCCGGATTCGCGCAAGTCGGAAAGCATGGGGCGCTTGTCGCTCCTGTCCTCAACTTTGCGATTGAGCTGGGCCAAAGCCACCACAGGGATATCCAGCTCCTTGGCCAGGGCCTTGAGATTGCGGGAGATGTGGGAGATCTCCTGCTCTCTGGATTCCTTACGCTGATTGATATTCATCAGCTGTAGATAGTCCACGACCACCATTCCCAGCCCCTTCTCCCCCTTGAGGCGACGGCTACGGGCCCTCAGCTCCAGAGGATCCAGCGAGGGTGTGTCATCGATATAAATAGGGGCCCGGGAAATGTCCTCAGCTGCATGGTAGAGCTTTGCCCAGTCCTCGTCCGCAAGGAAGCCTCTACGCATGCGGGAGAGCCCGACATGTCCCCAGGCGCAAAGCATGCGCATCATCAGCTGATCCATGGACATCTCCAGGGAGAAGATGGCTGTGGGCACTTGATGCTTTATCGCGGAGCGAAGAGCAATGTTGAGGCCGAATGCGGTCTTGCCCATGCTGGGTCTGCCGGCCACTATGATCAAATCCGTGGGCTGGAGCCCGGCGGTCAGCTCATCGAAATCTTGGTAACTTGTAGGCACCCCGGTAATCAGCTCGTTCTGCTCGAAGCGCTTCTCCAGATACTCGAAGATCTGATCCACCAGCTCCTTGCTCGTCTTGAATCGAGGCTGAATGCGGGATTCGGATATACGAAAGATCTCCGACTCCGCTTGATCCAGCAGACTCTCAGTTTCCTCCTCAGATTCAAAAGCGCTGCTTATGATCTGAGAAGCCTGCTGGATTAGCTGCCTCCGGACTGCTTTTTCCTGGACTATCTCCGCATAGCTCAACGCATTGGCAGCACTTGCCACAGCTTCCGTCAGGGAAGAAAGATACACTGCACCCCCCACCTCTTCCAGCTGCTCCGTTTTCTGGAGATGCTCGGAAACGGTTACCAAGTCGATAGGGGTGTTCTGAGTATACAGATCCTTGCAAGCCCGGAAGATAAGTCGATGTGCCGGGTAGTAGAAGTCGTCCTCGCTCAGCATATCCACCAGGGAGTGAAAGATGGAGTTCCGCAAAAAAACCCCCCCCAAAACCGCCTGCTCGGCCTCCAGGTTTTGAGGGGGGCGCTTGTTCTCCAGCTCTCGCTCGGCAGAGTGGATCGAGGGCTGCTTCAGATCTCTATTCTTCGCCTTGCTCTTCGCTGTCCCCTTCCTCGTCGCCATGACGAACCACCCTAACCTTGATTTCCGGCTTCACTCCGGGATAGACCTTAATGGGCACGGTATACTCACCCAAAGAGCGCAGGGCCCTTTCCAGCTCGATCTTTTTCTTGTCGATGGAAAAGCCCCTCTCTTCCAGGGCATTGGCGATCATGGCCGAGGTGACAGAGCCGTACAGCTTGTCCCCCTCGCCTACACGCACGGGTATTCGAACTTCCAGATCCTGCAGTTGGCCTGCTTGCTCCTCGGCTTGGAAACGGGCCTTGTCCAGCTTTTCCTGCAGCTTGCGTCTTTGCTGCTCGAACATTTTAAGGTTGCCCGGAGTGGCCTCCAAGGCCAGATCCTTGGGGACCAAGTAGTTCCTGGCATAACCGGGCTTGACGTTGACCACGTCCCCCAGTCTGCCCAGGTTTTCCATATCGGTCTTGAGAATGACCCGCATAACGCGACCCCTGATTTATCCGTTTAATTGGGAAAATATTATTTGCAAGCAGGCAGTTGCCATCTCAGATGTGGCTGTACTTTTGCCGAGCATGACTTCTGCCTGCGGCAAAAAATCAAACCGTCCTTCTGCGCACCTCGGTGCTGTGCACTGCAGTATAGTAGAGAAGGGCCATCTGTCGGGACCTCTTGATTTCCCGGGTAAGTCGCCTCTGATGTTTGGCGCAGGTTCCGGTTATCCTGCGGGCAATAATCTTTCCCCTGTCCGTGACGAAGTTACCCAGTATATCCGGTCGCTTGTAGTCCAGAGGCAGATCCTTGTCCGCACAGAAACGGCAGAATTTTTTCCTGGGGGTAAATTTGAATGTCATTTATTCCCGACTCCTATGCGGCTTGATACTCATCGTTCAGTTTTACAGTAAGGAACTTCAACACGCCTTCTGGAATTCGGAGCCTGCGCTCCAGGTCGGGGATAATACCTCCATGGCAGGCGTACTCCAATCGAATATATCGCCCCCTGGTGTATTTCTGCACCGGATAGGCCAGTTGGCGCATACCCCAATCGTCCACTGCCGTTATCTCGCCGGAGTCCCCCTCGATTATTCTGGTCAGCTGATCCAGAATGGCCTGCCTCTCCTCTGTGTTGAGATCCGGGCTGAACAAAATCAATGTTTCATACAATCGCAAAGCTACTCCTCCTTGTGGTCTTTGGCCCCCTATCTTCAGCCTAGCGGGGCAAGGAAAAAAGCAAAGCTAAACCGCGTGGAGTCATGTGTCAAGATCTGTACATGCTTACCTAACGCTGGCACCAGCTTTCCCCCTTCCATTCCTGCGGACAAAGCTCAGGCTCATAAGAGTGTAAGGGTGGTAAAGCCGTCAGCTTGTGTTGCCTGTAAGGATTCAGCTGCAAAAAATTAAAAATCAGGTAATAGCTTTTGGTTAACGTGCTCTAACTCCTTGATTTTTCTGCTTGCCCCGCCTGCCCCGTGTATTTTTTTCCAATACACCGGGGTGAAACCTTGTCTTAATTTCACTGGGATCCTCTGTCTTCTGTCATCTGTCCTCTGCGTCTGCAAAAAAGACTTTTTGCAGACGCATCTGGAAGGGCTCTATCCGAGTCCTAGTAGCGCAGAATCTC
>CAYSPQ010000187.1:0-4265 GCA_964432965.1 uncultured Desulfohalobiaceae bacterium | reverse complement strand
GCACGCAAGACAACACACACACACTCACAGGTCAAGTGGGGCGCAAACACGGACGTTCCACAGTGTCCTTGTGGGCTGGCGAGGGCAACAACAAGGCTATTGAGTGGTACAAAAAGAAGTACGGCTTTCGTCAGAGTTGCAAGGCCGGCATTTGGATCCGTTTCGAGGCCTCGGTGGAACAAATCGGTCGCCTGTGACCTGATTCTGCGGCTATAACCGCTTTATCTCCAGTTCGGAGAGATATGGCCAGGAATCCGGCAACCCAGAGTCAAGGACTGTACTCTGGACAGACCCGGCAGATTAGGCAAAAGAAAATGAGGTCAGGTATTAGAGGCTTTGCCTCCACTGGCGGCTCGGCTGGATCAGCTAGTCGAGACCGGCCAGGAAAATCCTGCGTTCTGGGGCCAGATCCGCCCGATTCCTCGTGAGTTTGACACTAATCAAGAGCCCTTCTGTATAAAGCCAAAGCTTGCTGTAAGAAGATAGGCAAGGGCCCGGATCTTGCGATCCGGGCCCTTGCTGCGTACGACCGGCAGTAGGCGGGAAAAGCGAAGGTAATTTCATGCCCGGCTTTTTCACAGTTTAAATCGCTAGGACACGGCCTGAGGTCACGAGTTGCTCTTCCATTATTGAATATTATCGCAAAAAAGGAGTAAACCCGGGTTAACCTGTAATTATAGCTGGAAGCCTGCTTTCCTTGGGACTTGACAGTTTCCGGGAATAAGTGTAGTATTTCTAAGATTTATTTTTATGATTCTCCCTCCCTTGTTTTATAGTTGCTATTCCCTCCTTTGCAGCCCGAGCCGAGCTTCGGCTCGGGCTTTTTTTACCTGACCGGATTACCCTCCCACTCGAATCTGCTCCAGAGGATGGAAAGAATGCAAGTTGTCATTTCCGCGCTGTTTTAATAAGATTTTTAATTGCCTTCCCTTTTGGCTTCGAATTACCTTAAATCCTCAGACTGCGTCTACGCCTTTCAGCTGCGGGCTGGAGGGAAGGCAGAGGAAGGCTACTGGCAGGAGGCTTTGCCAGGGAAGCGGAAAATAAAGGAAATATTGTCCGGATTCGGGCAAGATTACCCACAAGGGAGCCATTGATGTACATTGCCCTTTTGCTAGGTTTGTTGCTTGTAGCCTTTTTCCTTACCTTTTGGGGAATAGAAAAGGGAAGAAGGAGTCATATTGCGGGCGGAATATTTCTGGGTCTGGTTACAGCCGCCTTCTTCGGCTTTCTTCAGTTGTGGGGGGAATTCCTCTGGTTCGAATCCCTGGGTTACGGGCAGCGCTTTTGGACCCGCATATTTGCCGCTGTGGGGTACAGCTTTGCCGGTTTAATTCTGGGGTGGGCCGTGGCCTGGGCACTCTCCAGAAGCTTTTCCCCTCGCTGGAGAAGACCCCGCTTATGGGCCCAGGCGGCCGGAGGAGTGATAGGTCTTTTGTGGGGACTAAACTCCTGGCAGACCATATGGATCTATTTCAACAGCGTGACCTCCCAGGTAGCAGACCCCGTCTTCGGCTTGGACACCGGTTTTTATCTTTTTGACCTTCCCTTCTACGACAGCCTGCTCTCCGCGCTAATGCTCATTGTTCTCCTTACCCTGGGCATAGCCGTGGCTCTGTGGGTTGACGCCTCCAGAGGCAGTGGCCTGGAGGAGTTTATTCGCACGGGGCGAACGGCCCGGCCCTTAACAGCGGAATTGCCCGTGCGGCCAGTGTATCTGTGCGTGGCGCTCCTGCTCGTTCTGATCGGGGCGAGCCTTTTTCTGGAGCGCTTCCATCTCTTGTACTCCTACACAGGAGTGGTTACCGGTGCGGGATGGACTGACGTGAACATCCGCATGCCCATGTACAGCACTATGTTCATCCTTTCCCTGCTGCTTGCGGCGGTCTTGCTGGTCCCGGGCATGCGTTACCGCCTTTTGGGCCTCGTGCGCCGCCTTCCCACCAGGATAGTGGATCCACACCTGCTGGGGCTGGCGGTGGTGGCAGGTGTTTTCATAGCCTCCTGGATTCTTTTGCTGGGGGTGGTGCCTACGGCTTATCAGCAGTTGCGCGTGGAACCCAACGAGATTACGTACGAAAGGCCGTATATCGAGAACAACATAGAGTTCACCAGACACGGCTTCAATCTGGACAAGACTGAAGTGCGCCAGTTTCCTGCCGCGGACCGCTTCGACCGCGATCTGGTGGACAAGCACGGCCAGATCTTTGACAACATCCGCCTCTGGGACTGGAGGGCCCTGAGGAACGTATACAAGCAGTTTCAGGAGCTGCGCCTCTACTACGAGTTCACCGATGTGGATATCGACCGCTATCGTTACGCAGATCAGTACAGACAGGTAATGCTCTCCGCCAGGGAGATGGATCAGGATAGTCTACCGGAACAGAGCCAGACCTTCGTGAACAAGCGCTTCAAGTACACCCACGGTTACGGGGTGGTGATGAACAGTGTCAGCGAGTTCACCGACGAGGGGCAGCCGGAGTTCTTGATCAAGGACATCCCTCCGGATAGCAGGCATCCGGAGCTGGAAGTGGAGCGTCCGGAAATCTACTACGGGGAGAAGACGGACGGTTATGTGGTGGTTAACAGCGAGGAAAAGGAGTTTCACTACCCCGAGGGCGAGGACAACGTATTTGTCCATTATGCAGGAGACGGTGGTGTGGAAATGGGTAATACCTGGCGTCAGTTTCTCTACGGGTGGAGGTTCGACGGCACCACTCTATTCTTTTCCGACTATCCCCGGGAAGGAAGCCGGATCATGTTCGATCGCCAAATCATGGACAGAGTAGAGAAACTCGCACCATTTCTGAAATTCGAGCCTGACCCCTATATTGTCCTTGCCGACGGGGAGCTCTACTGGATCGTGGAAGGATTTACCACCACGGATCGCTATCCCTACAGCGAAGTGTTCACTACCGACGATCAAATGGGTCCGGGCGCGGACAGCCGACGTCCCGGCCAGATCTTTTTGCCCTCGGAAGCGGACTATTTCGAGGGACCCAACTATATTCGCAATTCGGTAAAGGCGGTGGTTAATGCCTACAGCGGAGACGTGGACTTCTACGTCTTCGATGAAGAGGATCCGCTTCTGCAGGTATGGAGAAACATCCATCCCGACCTTTTTCAGCCCAGGCAGGAGATGCCCGGAGAGCTGGAAAGACACGTGCGCTACCCCTCGGACCTTCTCCTGCTTCAGGGCAAGGTGTTTTCCAAGTATCACATGACCAATCCGAATGTGTTCTACAATCAAGAGGATCTCTGGGAGAGGGCCACGGAGAAGTACTACGGACGCAGCCAGCGAGTGGAGCCCTACTACGTAATGTGGGAGGAGCCGGAGACAGGTGAGGCGGAGTACATCAACATGCTTCCCTTTACTCCCAGGGATCGCCAGGTGCTGAGTGGCTGGATAGCAGGAATGAGCGACGGGGAGAATTACGGAAGGCTGTTGGCCTACAAGTTCCCCAAGGAAAGGCGCATACTGGGTCCGCAACAGGTGGAGACCAGAATCGATCAGAACAGGTATCTCTCGGAAAGGCTCACCCTGTGGGATCAGCGCGGATCGCGTGTCATCCGGGGGAATATGCTGGCTATTCCCGTGGGGGACACCCTGATCTACGTGGAGCCCATCTACATTGAAGCCGAGGCCGCAGCCTATCCGGAGCTGCGAATGGTGGTCACCGCGCACGGGGACAGACTGAGCTACGCGGAAAATTTCGCAGACGCGCTGGAAGGCCTTTATTCGGAGGAGCTGGAGCCCGAGATGGCTGTGGAGGATCCCACACCGGCAGCCGCAGAGGTGGAGACTTCCACCCTGCAAGAGCTGATCCAGGAGGCCAATCAGGCCTTTGAAAGCTATCTCGATCTGCAGCAGCAAATGCAGTTCGAGGAGGCTTCCCGCAAGATGCGCCAGTTGCGCAACACTCTGCAGGAACTGACCCGAAAGATGGAGACCGAAGCGATGGATGAGGGGAGAGAAGAGTTGCAGTAGGAGCGGTATGCGTTCCCTCGCTCCACGCTTTTCCGATTTGCTGACTCCGGGCGAGTGGAAAAGAAGGAACTGGTAAGGCCAAGATTCGGTGTAAGAACAAATTAACCTTGGCTCTTTACCGAACAAGCTTTATGCTCGGGACCAATTGTGTTATCTGTCTTGCGCAAGGGCCAAGTAGCGCATTAATAGGCTCAGGGGAAGAGTAAAACGGGGGGAGAGTTATGGGCGAAAAGAAGCCTAAGTCCGGCAAGGGTAAATTAGGGGAGTTTTACTTAGG
>CAYSPQ010000186.1:3384-4269 GCA_964432965.1 uncultured Desulfohalobiaceae bacterium | reverse complement strand
TTCCCATGCGGGCTCACCCGTTTCGTCCTGCATAGCATTCAGAGAGGAAGTGGCCATGTAGTGGTTAATCAGATCCTTAATCCAATAGCTGGATTTAGAATTGTCTTCCGTCATTATAGCGCCCCCATTGTTTCTTCACAGATTTGCTGAAGTCCCGTTATACAGATATCTTTGGTTCCAACCAGGCTTTGCTTGCCAATAGCCCATTTTTTCAGCTGCCGCTTCGGATTTGAAATTCGAATCCAGCATTTAAGTCTTCCATGCCTTCTCTAGACGTATCGGCGCAAAATGTCGGAGGCTTGAATCACCCTCCGGAACGCTTCACGGTAAAGCCCTCTCTTCTCAGCTCCTGTTCGAGCAAATCCCTGTGATCTCCCTGTATCTCTATCTCTCCGTTCTTCACCGTGCCTCCGCTGCCGCACCTGGATTTCAGCCGTTTGGCCAGCTGTTTGAGCTCCCCGGGCTCAAGACCGGTTCCGGTGACCAAAGTCACTCCCTTCCCCTTTCTGCCCTTAGTTTCCCGTCTGAGGCGAACAACTCCATCGCCGGAAGATGGGGCTTGCTTTTGCCCACAGCGGCACTGATCATGGGGCTTGCCGCATTTGGAGCAACGGCTGCCCTTTTCCGTGGAGTACACAAAGCGGCTGTTGCTGTTACCGTAATTGCTCATGTATCTTTCACTTTTTAATTGTTTAGCTGACAATCTTGTGGGGAATATATAGACAACAATGTTCTAACCTTGGTAGCATTTACCTGTGAAGTGTCAACTACTTCATTTCCGTGAGCCTTTCTTCAAAACCGAACATCAATACCCGGAGAATGAGCATGAGCCTTTCGCGAAGAGCCTTTTTGCGCACTGCTGGGGCCCTGGGCGTTTCCAGCGCT
>CAYSPQ010000186.1:0-3374 GCA_964432965.1 uncultured Desulfohalobiaceae bacterium | reverse complement strand
CCTGTCTGTGTCCAAAACAGACAACATCCTGGCCTCTCCGGAGAGCGGAGAGAAAAGTGGCACCCAACCCAGATACGGCATGTTCATTGATCTGGAAACTTGCATAGGCTGCCTTTCCTGCACTTTGGCCTGTCGCGTGGAGAACAACATTCCCGGGGATATCTCTTTCATTGTGGTGCCGGAAATAGAGCAACCCCGGGCCTCACATATGGATAGATATTACCGGCCCAAGCCCTGCATGCAGTGCGCGGAACCGGCCTGCGTGTTCGTCTGTCCCGTTACAGCCACCTATAAAAGGGAGGACGGCATAGTAGTGCAGGATGTATCGCGCTGCATCGGATGCAAGTATTGCATGCATGCCTGCCCCTACCAGGTCAGGTACTTCAACAAAAAGCCCCCTTTCACCTTCAGCAAACCCCATCCTGCTGGCTGGGATTACCCGGGTGGAGTGGTTCTGAAGTGCACTTTCTGTCAGCACAGAATCGATGCAGGAAACATAATGACCGCATGCGAACAGTCATGCCCGGTAAGAGCCATATACTTCGGAGACATCTCCGATCCGGACACTGAAGTTTCCCGGGTCATCGCCGAGAGAAAGGGAGAGCAGCTGCTCCCCCGGTATCTGACAGAGCCGCAAGTTTATTACGGCTTACCCAGAACTTAGAAATACAGGGCTTCTTCACAGAAAAAAGATGCAATCCACTGAATCATCAGGAAAAAGCTGGAAGGTCTCCTCGGAAAGGGCCTTGAAAACGGCTTTACTACGGCCTTTTCCGTACAGGTAGTGGAATTGGCTTACTTCGGAGGAAGCAGGTTACCTCTGCCTATCCTATGAGTTCGTCATCCTTTTTCTACCTGGTTGTGAGTGAGGCCATCGCGGCAATAATGTTTTTATGCGAGACAGGGGGATCCACGAATGATGGAAAAAGAATCGGGTGCTGGCAGGAAGAAGATTGTATACGGGCTGCTTGGGGTCTTTTTGGTGCTTGCGGCTTTCGGCTTTTTCAGCGCCATCGCCATTCAGGTCCAGGGGCAGACAGTATTCGGAGCCACAGATTTTGTTCCCTGGAATATACTGATCCCGGGCTATGTCTTTATGGCCTTGACCGCAAGCGGACTTTGCCTTACGGCGAATTTTTTCGAAATAATGCACATCGAAAGGTTCCAGCTCCTTCAGAAAAGAGCCCACTTTCTGGCCATCTCCTTCCTCGTTCCCGCCCTGGCCATGCTTTCCATGGATCTGGGGCGTGTCATCAACAGCTACCATTTCCTGTTGAACCCCCAACTCAGCTCTCCTCTATTTTGGATGGGGTTGGTCTACGTATTCTATCTGCTGCTTCTGGTCCTTGAGTTCGGCTCCATACACACCGGCCGCAGGAGGATCGCCTATGCCTTCTCCGTTATCACCCTGATCACCGCAGTAGTAGCCACCAGCGTACTGGGCAGCATCTTTTCCGTGATCCTGGATCGAACCCTCTGGTTCGGTGCCGGAACTCCGGTCTGGTATGTTTTTTCCGCTATAACCTCCGGAATAGCGGCTATGATCGGCATAACCTCCTTGACCTACAAGCTTACCGGCACTGCCATGAGCGCGGAAATGAAAAGGGCAATGAAGGAGCTGGGGGTCATCCTCACTGCCCTTCTGCTCATAGGCTTGTGCTTCGCCGCATGGAGACTGATCTCCTCGGTCTATGTCAAGGTTCCGGACACCTTCCTCATAATCTCCTCTCCCTACGGCTTCCACTTCTGGTTCCTGTATCTGGGCCTGGGAATCATAATTCCCTCCATTTTGCTCCTGTCCAGGCTCTCCAGGTGGTCCAATGTAATGATTGCAGCCAGCTTTTTGGTGCTCCTGGGCAAATACGTGGACAAACACATCTTCATCATAGGAGGGCAGCTGAGGCAGACCATAGATGGCTCCATAGCCTCCTACACCAGCACCTTCCACGAATGGAGCTTGCTCCTGGGCACAATATCCGCCACAGCCATCATCTACATGCTGGGTGAAAGATACCTGTCCCTGCAGGCCACAGCTGAGCACCCAGATCCCCATGCTCTGCGGATACTGCCAGCCCTTTCCCGGCTCTTTACTTATCATATACCCCGAACCTTATCCCCCACCCAGTTAAGAAGGAGGTTCTATGCTCAAAAATAGACCGACTCTCGTACTTTCGATTCTAGCTATTTTCCTTCTTGCATCGGTACTTGCCGGCTGCGGCGACGATTCGGAGGAAGAGCTGCAGCTACACGACGTGGAATACCCTAAGGTGCCCAAGGAGGAAACCCACGCCATAGATACCCCGCCCGCGGTTCAGGGGGAAATCACGGAGATAGACATCAAAAACGAAGGCGAGGTGGAAGTGACCTTCCACGTCCCCGGGTATGAGAGAGACAGGATCCACGTGGAGCTAACCCTGGCCAAATGGATTCCGGAAGAGAACACATGGATGAACATGCTGCAGCGAACCCGGGAGAGAGGGCCTCAAGAGGAGAATATTTACGGCGACGGAGTCAAGGTGATCAGAGGCGGAAATCTCCGGCTGCAGGATGAGGACGCATTGACCGGGGGACAGGAGATCGGGGAGGGAGTACGCTTTACCACTAGGTTCAAGGCCGCTCCGGGAGACTTTGGAAACGTCGGTCAGGAATTTCAACCCATAGATTTCAGTGACGGTGTGCTCTGGCGTAGGGACGGCGACAACGACCCTGCCACTTACGGCGAAGATGAAGAATATCTGGAATTCGTGGAGAAAATCATAGAAGAGATAAATCAATACGGGCAATGGGAAGAAGAAGGCATTTACCGGGTGGGAGTAACGGAAAGGGACAGAGGCCAGGAGTACTACACACGGTTCAATGCAGCTGCTGATTTTATACTGGAGGAGAATGAAGCCAGTATGCTGCCCCGCGAGGATCGCAAACACACCGCTGCGGAAGCTATGGCCTCAGATTCCTGCATGTCCTGTCACAGCGAGGATCAACGCTTTACCACCAACAGGGTGCACGGAGAGCAAAGACACGACACTACGGTCTGCGCCAATTGTCACAACGACTACACCTGGGATTCCCGCAATTCACAGGCTGAACCCGGAGGCTGGTCCAGCCTGGAAATGTCCACCATGACCCACAGGATCCACGCCGGAATCGAAGGCTACGTTGCGGATGCCTACTCCTACCAGGAGGTGCGCTTTCCGGACTGGAGCTTCGGCAGGACTCCCAGACCTGACGAGGACGAGCCCTATCCCTTCAGCAAGGGAGTTTCCAACTGCCTCTCCTGTCACGGGCAGGCAGAGGAAGAGCCAGCCTGGAAACGCTCCGAACCGGATCCCAGGGTTTGCACAGATTGTCATACCGATGGCGGAGTGGAATTCCAG
>CAYSPQ010000185.1:0-4273 GCA_964432965.1 uncultured Desulfohalobiaceae bacterium | reverse complement strand
GATTCGAACCCGCGACTTCAACCTTGGCAAGGTTGCACTCTACCTACTGAGTTACTCCCGCTGGTAAAGACAATTGAATTTTTGTCCTTGCCAAAACCAAAAAGAATATAAGCTATCGGGCAAAGCCTGTCAAGGATGCAATCCTTGTCCCGAAATGTTGGATACTTGAGTAAGGCAATACGAATATTTTGTGACGGGAACAGCACCTTGTCGGGGAGGTGGAGTTAAGCGCTCAAGGCACTGTTGATGCGGATGGAAAGGGGAGGTTGATTCAGGCTTTACGAGAGCAATCATGTGCGATAGAAAGGCTAATTATAAAATTTAAGCCCTCTTGCTGAGAGAAGGGGTGGCGCTTATCTACCATCTATCCGATTGAGAACGCTTTTTTCATTAAAAGGAGGATTGGCTGAATGAAGCAGGAAGACTTGCACTACGTTAAGGAACAATTGGAACAGATGCTTCAGGAAATAAAGGAGAAGGGCCAAAGCACCATAGAAAACATGTCCGATAGTTTCCAGCAGTATGCGGACCCGGCGGACCGGGCCTCCATGGAGTCGGATCAGTTTTTTACCCTTCGACTGAGGGACAGGGAGCGCAAGCTGGTAAAAAAGATCAACGAGGCGCTGGAACGGATCGAGGACGGAACCTACGGCATATGCGAAGGATGCGGGGAAGAAATCAGTTTCCCTAGGCTCAAGGCCCGTCCGGTTACCACTTTGTGCATAGACTGCAAGAGCAAGCAGGAGGAACAGGAGAAAACGGGCAAATAACCTGGTTTTACCCTGCGGAAAGTTCTCTTTCCGGATGCGCGCTGGTTACGCTTCTTGTTCTCCGAAGGTAGAAGCAGGAAAATGGAGCATTTATAATACAACCTTTTGTTTCTTGTGGGGAAAAAGAAAGTGGGTTAGTGTGTTGTCATCTGCGCCTGCAAGCAGTCTTTTTTGCAGGCGCAGATGACAGAAGACAGAGGATGGATGACTGAAAAATCAATAAGTTACGGTCATGCTTCTAAAAAAGTAAAATCCACATTTCAATTTTTTCAGATACATCTTGTCAGAGGTGGATCCTCGCCTCTATTTTCATTAGTGTGCAGATACTGCTTTTTTTCCCTCAAAGTCAATTGAACCATGACATAATACTAGGCATTCTTCCTCTTTTGTATGGATGCGCACGTTTTCCGATTTCTCCTGCAGGAGATCCGGCCCAGGCTGGAAGGTAGGCGTATAGATCGCGTATTCCAGCCCAGCAAGGATTTGTGGACCTTTCGTCTTTCTTCGCGGGAACATCTCCTTCTGGCTGTTCATCCCAAAAACGGAGTTTTGTTTTTTTCCTCCTCCAAGCCGGAAAATCCCGAGCAGCCATCTGCCCAGACCCTTTGGTGGCGGAAGAGGATCGGACGGCGCAGGATTGCGGAATTGATCAACGACTGGCCGGAAAGAAGGGTGGGCCTGCGGCTGGAGCCAGGTGGGCAATGGCTGGTTCTGGATATTGTCCGCGGCCTTAGTCTTCCCTTTGAGCTTGCCGAGGAACTGGGCCGCGAACCTGCCTGGCCGGACTATGAATCAGCTGTCTCCGATCCGGAAATATTCCGGGCCTATCCCCAAATGACCCCTTTGCTGCGCAATTCCCTGACTCGCAGGGAACCGGAGCAGGCTGCGGAACTCTTGCAATCTTTGCGCCGTGGCACCCCTCCCGGTTTTTTTGTCTGCAACTCTGCCTATTCCCAGCTGGTGGCCGCCTGGCACCCCTGGGAACAACTGAGTTCGGAGTGGAGCTGTCAGGAGTTTACCACAGCCGAAGATGCGGTGCATCATTATGGCTGGAACCTCCTTCTGACCCGCTTTCTTTCCCCGGAGGAAGGGAAATCAGGAACGTCCGCGGCACTGAAGAAAACCAGAAAAAGGCTGGACCGGGTCAGGCAGGACGAGGAGAGATTGCGTGGCATGGTGGCTCTGTATGAGACCGGGCAGTTGCTGCAGCTCAATATGCACCGTTTGGATCCGCAGGGAAAACACGAATTCGTGCAGGTAATGGATGAATACGGGCAATGGAGCAGAGTGGAGCTGAATCCCCGTTACACCGTGCTGCAAAACATGGAGGATATGTTTCGCAAGGCCCGCAAGGGGCAGAGGGGCTTGCGGGAAGTGCAGCGGCGCAAACAGGAGCTGGAGAGGGAATGGGAAGCAGGGGGGGCGGCGGCTTCCGGAGTGGGCTCTTTTGCCTCTTCCAACCCGGAACGGAAGCTGGCTGCTCCGGGAGAGAGCAAGCTACCTCCCAGACTTAAAAAGCTCCAGGTTGCTGTTTACAAAAGTGGGGAAAACTTCACCCTGCTCCGGGGCAAGAACAAAAAGTCCAATCACAAGCTGCTTAGCCAGGCTGCCGCCCCCCACGACTTGTGGTTCCACGCCGAGGACGGTCCTGGGGCTCATGTCATCCTTCGACGCGACTTCTCTGGACAGGAGGTGCCGCGCAAAAGTATCCTGGAAGCTGCCATGATAGCCGGTATCCACAGCTATCAATCCATGGCGGATAAAGCCAGGGTGCTTTGCGCCTTGGTCAAGGATGTGCGTCCGGTTAAGGGTGCGGAAATGGGCCAGGTAAGAGTGGACAGCATTCGGGAAAGCTTGTTGGTGGATCTGGATTCGGCTGCGGAAGAAAGCATGCGTCTGCAGTAGCCTCCTTCGATTCCGGAACCCAGGAGCAAAGCCAGTTTTTACTTGCATGAGCGGAGGAGCCGTGATGAGCACTTCCCCTTTTCAGGACAGGCACGGCAGAAAGATCAATTATCTGCGCTTGAGCATCACCGACCGCTGCAATCTGCGCTGCACATATTGCGGCCTTTCCTTCCGCGATTTCATTCCCCAGGAAGAGGTCCTGACCTACGAGGAGCATCTGCAGCTAATCACCCTGGCCCGCAGCCTGGGTGTGAGCAAAATACGGCTGACCGGAGGCGAGCCTTTCGCACGCAGGGATTTCCTTACCTTTGTATCCGCAGTGGCCAAGCGATTCCCCGATCTGGACCTGAGGGTAACCACCAATGGAACCCTGATCCCGGACAGGGTGCGGGAAATCGAGGAGGCCGGATTGACCCGATTGAACATTTCCCTGGATACTTTGGATCGCGAGACTTATTACCGGCTTTGCGGCAAGGATCTTCTCCCCAGTGTGTTCAGGACAATAGAAAACGCTTTGCGTGCCGGCCTGCGGATCAAGATAAACACAGTAGCCATGCGCGGCATCAATGATGGGGAATTGCCGGAGTTCATCCATTTGGCCCGGACGCATTCCCTGGATGTTCGCTTTATCGAGTGCATGCCTGTGGGAAACAACTCGGTTGCAGATCTTTCCGGGATATGGACGGCTAAGGAGATCGTCTCCGAAGCCAAGCGCCATGCCCAGCTGACCCCTGTGGCCAAAAGCAGGGAAAACAGCGGTCCCGCTCGGGTATTCGAGCTAAAGGGCGGTCGTGGACGACTGGGTGTTATTTCCCCTCTTTCCCAGCATTTTTGTGCCAGCTGCAACAGATTCCGCATTACTTCCGACGGCAGGCTGCGGACCTGCCTTTTTTCCAGCAAGGAGTACAGGCTGAAGCCGGTCCTTCGCCACGGCAGGCTGGGAGCGGAGCAAGCGCGTCTCGTTATGCGCCTGGCTGCCCAGAGAAAGCCGGCAGGCCATCAACTTGGGAATGGGGAAGGAATGGAGAAATGCACCTGTTGGGGGCCCATGTCCTCTATTGGCGGATAGCAGCTACAGTCCGGGATGTTGGGCTGCAGCCGGAATCCGCAGGCCCAGGGAGCGGTCTTGCAGCAGATCAAAGAAAGTCCAGCAACACCAAAACTCCCAGGAGCATGAAACCCGCTCCGGCCACCTTCTTGATCCATTCCATGGGAATATACTGGGTCATGACCTGGGCCAGGAGCACACTGAGAAGGGTAATGGCCGTCAAGGCAAGAATCGCGGCAAGAAAGACAACCCAGGGGCTCTTGCTCTGGGCGGCCATCATTATGGCTGTCAACTGGGTCTTGTCCCCCAGCTCTGCCACGAATATCGTTCCGAAAGTTGCTATGAATATTTTCCAATCCATAATACGTTTCCGACAAGCTTGTTGTTCAACAGTATGATTTGCTTGCATGGATTCAAGCTGAATAAGGCCAGAAACTTGAAAGCCATGTTGTATAAACTTTGCAGGGAGTTGCCGAGATAGGCTGTATAGGCCACTATTTATCCCAGTTCCGGGACAGAGGCAAGATTACGCCAGGGAAAATGTATAACC
>CAYSPQ010000184.1:0-4284 GCA_964432965.1 uncultured Desulfohalobiaceae bacterium | reverse complement strand
GTGGACTTCTAACCGCGCCCTTTGCCGGCTCTGACCATCAGTAAGCCGGGGATCCGCTCCCCGGCTTACTTACGTACGGAGGGGAGTGTTTGGGCTCGGGCCAAGAAGGTTTCTACAGGAAAGGCCTGCCTGTAGTGTAAGCAAGGATCTGTCCTTGTACCTTTAGACTTTTTCCCTGATTCGCCGCACCTTTCCGGATGGCAGCGAATTGCGGCTTTGCTGAGTTGCTGCCGCCGCAGGGTTCCCACCGCAACTGTTTGCTGTTATAAGTAGGAATACGGCAGCCGCACAAAGAGGCTGCAAAGAGGCTGCAAAAAAACAATTTCCCGGAGACGTGTATGTCCCGCGCACAAGGCCTTCTTCGCTCCCTGATTAGCTTGGTTCCGGCGGCAGCTGCCCTGCTGCTGCTGGGGGCCGGACCCGCCTTCGCCGGGCAGCCCAGCCTGGCGGTGCTTCCCCTGCAGCTGCACGCGGAGCAAGAGCACGAGCACTTGCGGGAGGCGGTTCCCGGAATGCTCTCCTCCCGCCTGGCCCGCACCGAGGGATACGACTCCGTAGACCGCTCCCGGATAGAAGGACTTCAGATCGAGCCCGCGGAGCTGGACAGGGAGCTGGCCCTGCAGGCCGGCCAAGAACTGGATGCGGACTTTGTTCTTAAGTGCACCCTGAGCGTGGTGGGGCAGAGCTGGAACCTGGACAGCTTGCTCTACCGCGTTTCCGACGGCGAGGTTCTGGCCTCCTTTACCCGCACCGGAGAGCACACCCGGGAGCTGATCCCGGAGCTGGACATAGTGGTGGAGCAGGTGCGCAGCGCCCTGCGGGAGGCGGAAGAGAGAGCAGAGTTGCCCGAGGCCCCCCTGCAGGCAGACCTAACCGGTGCCTGGACCGGACCCGGGATAGAGCGCAACCTGACCGGCCTGGCCTCCGCGGATGTCACGGGTGACGGAAGGACGGAAATCGTGCTTGTGGACAGGGACAGCGTGCTCCTCTACCGCATAGAGAACAACAGCCTGGAGAGGCTGGACAAGGTGTCCGCCCCGCGCCACACGAACCCAGTTGCCGTGGACGCAGGAGACACAAGGGGAATGGGTGCTGCGGCAGTGTTTGTCACCGCCAAGAACAACCGGGGGAATATGCTGCGCTCCTTTGCCCTGCGCTACGAGGACGGGGAATTTGAGCGCGTACTTGAGGACAGCCCCTGGTTCCTCCGGATCGCCCCGGACGGGCAGGGAGGGCGGACCCTGCTGGGGCAGCGGCATTCCCTGGAGGGCGACCCCTTCCAGCCCGAAGTGATGCGGCTGGAGCTGGATGGTGGGCAACTGGAGCCCCAAGGCAAGCTCATGGACCACTTGAGCCGGGTTAATGTCCTGGGCCTTGCCCTGGACTACAAACAGGGGGATAAGGAGCCCGCGGCCGCGGCCCTGGACAGCAGGGACAGGCTGCGCATCCTGGACCCGCAGGGCAGGGATCGCTGGACATCCGAGAAAAAGCTCGGAGGAAGCAATCTCTACATGCAGGGCCCGGAGATAAGCCAGGGCACGGGCCACGACCGCTTCTACCTGCCCGGGAGGAGCAGCCTGCTTGCCCTTCACGGGGGCGAGGCGCAGATATTCACCTTTCGCAACGAGGGCTGGCTGGGGGTGCAGACCAAGCGCCTGCGCACCTTCGACTCCGGCAGGCTCGTTGGCCTGCAGTGGGACGGGGATCAGCTGTCCGAGGAGTGGAGAAGCAGCAGCTACGATGGCCTGCTGCGCGATGTCACCCTGGCCGACCTGAACGGTGACGGCCAGAAGGAGCTTGCCGCCCTGTGGATCAAGGACCACGGAGGCTGGTTCTCCCAGCCGGAGAGCAGGGTGGTGGTTGTTCCCATGCAGGAATAGCCGTTGAGGTATTCTCCCGCCAAGGCGCGACTGCGCAACGTGGGTGAGCTGCTTCGCCTGAACAGAGGACAGAAGAGAGAGGGCAGAGACTAAGGGGTAAGGGCTAAGGGCTCGGGAACAGGGTCGTTGCCGACACTTAAGCCGTTGGCGCAGCTGGCATTGTCCATCAACTCATAAAAGGCTTGCCTAAAATCCGTTTATGCAATAAAATTTTTTGAACTAGACGCAGAAACGGGACCCTTATGTAACGAACTCCCGGTCAAGGAGCCGCCATGAAAGGCTTTTTAGGCTTGTGCCTGGCCCTGGCCTGCTGGGCGATGCTTTCCGCCCCAGCCTTTGCCCTGGACGGGGTGCAGAGGCAGGATATACCCGAGGCGCAGGCCCATGTGCAGGAGGAGGAAGAGCCCGCCGCTGCCGGGGCTGGATATATCTTCGAAGACAGGATGCGCGCCCATTTCAGCCGGATTGCGGCGGAAAGGATCCCCCCGGCCGAGAACGGAGAGCTTGGCCCCAGCCCTGCCGGGGGAGGCTTTTACCTGCCCGCGGTTGCTGACCCCCACCATACCGGGGAAGCCCTGCTTCTCACCCTTCCGCTGCAGGACCGCGACCTTCGCTTTGTCCTGCACTCCCTGCGGGGGGCGCCGGGCTCCTTCCCTGAACAGGATCCAGGGGAAACCGGTCTCTTCTCCCTGACCGGGCTGCGCTACAGCCTGGACCTGGCCTCCCCGCTTCAGTTCCGCGGCGGGCTGCTGCACGCCAGCAGGATGGAACAGAGTGGCCTGGCGGAATACCAGACCTGGCGGGCGGACGCGGGCCTGGCCTGGCATGCGGAGCCGGCAACCGCCCAGGTATGGGGAGCTTATTCCCTGATCGATATGGATGCGTCCCTGCGGGAGGATCCGCTGCGTCCCTTGCGATCCTTTGCCCCAGAGCCGGAGACAGGAGCATTCTCTCCCGCTTCCGGCCCCGGCGGCCAGTCTTTGGCCAGCCAGCTCATGCACAGAAATCTTGACGGGGAGACCCCGGAACGAGTGTGGCAGATCGGCTTCGGGGTGAGCGGGATAACCTATCTGGACCGCTGGGAGTCGTCCTTCGGGCTGGCCTACGGCAGCGGCCTGTACGACGAGGATCTTCCGGAGGAGTACAGGCAAGGCCTTACTCGCAGGGACAGCTTTATCGAGGCCAGCGCTGAGCAGCGCTACCAGGCCTACGAGAACCTGGCAGCTGTGCTGGAGCTGGGATACGCCTCCTTGGACCTGGAGGAGGACGAGGAGGAGAGGGCCTACCTCATGGGCCTGGGAGTGGAGTACGACTTCAGCTTCTGAGCCGGTAGATTAAAAGCTTGCCCCGGGCTGCTGGCCCTGCTTTTCCCGCGGAGGCTAACCAGAGAACAGAGGGGCTTATGCAGGGGCAAGGGCCCAAGGACAAGGGTAGGCCGAATCACCAGTTCCAGGTCTGCAGCCCCACATTTATCCCGTCCCACCCCTGTCAACCTAACCACTTAATCACTTAACACTTCCAGCTTACCCCTGCTTCCCCAGCCTCCCCGCCAGCGGGCTGTGCCCTTCCCTGCCAGCCCAGGGCTGGGGGGGAGGATTCTCCAAAAGGGAGCCCAGGAACCGGACCCGCCCCCAGCTACCCTGGTCGCGGCAGCGTCGCAGCTGCTGCAGATCCAGGTTAACCGTCCTGGTCTCCGCCTCGCTACCCGCGCGGCAGATCTGCCCGGCCTCGGGATCGATGGCTGCCGAACCTCCGGCCAGACCGGGACCCACGGCACTGACCCGCAGAAAGAAGGCCTGGTTCTCCACTGCCCGGACAGTGTCCAGACAGGTCTGCTCCCCTGGCGGACATGCAGGATCGGCGCAGATACGAACCAGCACCTCTGCTCCGCACAGGGCCAAGCTGCGGGAAATCTCCGGGTAATCCGCCTCCCGGCCCAGCATCACTCCCACGCGGGTCATTTTCTGCCCGATGTCGAAGACGCAATAATCACCACCGGGAACCGCGCCTTCCGCTGCCTCTTCCGGGGACAGGATCACGCGGCTATAGCGATCCAGCAGGGTCCCATGGGGACCGAAGACCGGTACCTGGTGCAGATAGCCGCGGGACTCGCCGCTGCTTACCCGCATGCTCCCGGGCAGGAGATAGATCCCGTAGTAGGCGGCCAGATCACCCAGATATCCCAGCATCTCATTCATCTCCGGCAAGGGCGGCCCGCTGGATATCCCCCCCTGCACCCCCACCGCCAGATCCAGAGACGGCTCGGAGGAAGCCGCCTCCTGCAAGCATCCCTCCAGATAGGCGGCGTTGCGCCAGGGATTGGGCCCGGAGGGCATCTGAATCAGGGCGACGCGCAAAACGCCTTGGCTCATCCTCGTTCTCCTTTCCCCCTGCTGCAAAGGTA
>CAYSPQ010000183.1:0-4302 GCA_964432965.1 uncultured Desulfohalobiaceae bacterium | reverse complement strand
CCTTTCCGCAGCCAGATGCAGGGACTCTTGTCCCATAAAACCGACAGTTAAATATAGCCACTCCACATCGGGAGTCATCCCTTCCTCTATCCGTTCTTGCAAGGCTTGGCAGGCCGGACACTGCGGATCGCTCACCATATAGGCTATTAACGTCCCTTCGGTCTGGGTCAAATAGTAAGTTTGCCCCAGCTTCTGCATAGCCTCGGACTCCACCTGCTCGCCGGGCATCTCTCCCGCAGCCGACCCAGCAAAAATAAAAACAGCCAAGATCAGAGCCAGCCCGATAATAAATGGCCTTGTCCACATGACGTTCTCTCCTTTTTTAACCCTATCCGGGAAGAAACGGAGGCAGCCACATACAAGGAAATCCATGCCGACAAAAGCGGAAGCACTTGCTAATGGGAAGGATCACCGCCCCTCGCTTCAGGCCTTAGTTTACCCTCACCTGGAACTTACTAGCTTATCCCGAGGAAGAGTCTTTGAGCAAGGCGTAAGCGGATAACCCAGCCAGGGCGAGAAAGCCGAAAAGGCTCCACAAGGGCAGGGTTACGCCAAGCAGCTCGCCGGCCCTGGCACAATCGCTATGACCGGTAACGAACTCCAGGATCAACTCTTGCCAGGGCAGCATCCGCACCATTAGCTCCGGGCTCATTCCGCATTCCACCACCTCGGGATTGAAAACCACATAGAGATGACGGGCCGCAACAGCCGCTCCACTCAAGGCTATACCCACAAGAGGCACCCCCAGCAGCAATTTCCCCCAGCCTCCCTTGGGCCAGACAACTACCCCCAGTAAGGCCAAAGCAGCAAAAAGGCCCATGAGCAGCCTCTGAGTCCAGCACAGAGCGCAGGGCTGCAACCCTCCCCAGTGCTCGGCCCAGGCCACAACCGATCCTGCTGCCACTGCCGCAAGCAAGGCTAGAGCCAGCCCCCTGCGTCCGGAAAGGAGCCAAGGGCAAAGTGACTTGATCCTTTGCATATCAGGTATTTCCCTCGTAGGGTATGGTTTCGTATCCCCTGCGCAGCAAACTGACTATGCCGCCCTCTATATTGATAACCCCCACCTCCAGACGAGTCCCCAAATATCGGGCAAGGTTCCGCGAACGATGGCCAGAGCGGCAGATGAGAGCTGCTGGCTTGCCGCCCTTCAAATAGGGAGCTAGATCCTGGACAAAGGCCTGGGGATCGTTAAAGGCAATGGTCAGGGAATCCTCCACTATGCCTGTCTCGCGCCACTCCTGCGGCTGCCGGATATCCACCAGCACCGCCCGCATATCCTCTATTGCCTCCGGATCAGGGGTAACGGAGATAAACGGCTCTTCTGCCGCAGACTGCACCGGCAGGATAAGAATGACTGCCAGCAATAGATAGCCAAGCCTGTGCATAGGCAATACCTGATTTCCGGCTAAAGCGAAAGATGTCAAGAGAAAGGACAAAACCCTCTTTCTGCTATGCGGTTAAAACAATGACATATATATTATTCCAGCCAAAAAGGCCATGAAAATGGACAGCACCGCGTAGTTGATCACCAGCCGCTTGCCCACCAGGGAGGCGACACCCAGCATGGACGGTATGGAAGCCATGGGGGCGGCGATCAGGAAAGTAAGGGCGGCCGCTGGCGCCATGCCCAGATCCAACAAGGCCCGGATCAGAAAGATCTCCACCAGGGTGGGAGTATACAGGGGCACCCCGAGCAGTGCGGAGAGCCCCACGCCCAGATAGCCGGTCAGATACTGGGCCACGATTTGAGGGGGCAGAAAGGCGTCCACGTAGCTGACCACAAGCAAGCCCAGGGCCAGATAGGGAATAACCCTTAAAACCAGCTCTTTTGCTTCGTAAAGGGCGTTGCCGGATTTCTGGGCAAAGCTCTCACCGTTTTCCGCAATGCCCTGCTGGGACTGCACCCTGAATTGAGAAAAGTATTCTTCCACCGCTATTGCCGCCCTGGTCCTGGAAACCAGAGCACCCACAAGCACAGCAGCGACGAAGGAAAAGGCCACCCTGGCTACAGCCAGGTCCAGGGAGATTATGTCAATGGTGGTTATCACCGCAATAAAGTTGGCCGCAGGGGCCATCAAAAGAAAGGTGACCGCAGGCCCCACGCCTGCTCCGGCCATTATCAGCCCCCCGAAGATGGGAATCATGGCACAGGAACAAACGGTCATAACCGGAGCCAATGCGGCAGCCAAAAAGTAGGAGTAGAAATTGCGGCTGGAGAGATAGTCCTTCATCTTTTCCCTGGGTACGAAGGCGGCAATCACTCCTCCCAGCATGAAGGCGAAAAGCAGCGTCCCCCAGGACCTGGTGGCGTAGGCTAGAATGTAGACGTAGGGTATCTCCCAAAGGGCATAATCGGCAAGGTCACCGTAATCGTATACTGGAAACAGGGTATCCCCGGTTGTCGTCTTATAGACCACAGTGAGCAGCCCGAACAAAAGCAGCAGCCACGGCAGGCAAAGCTTTTTCAAGGTTTCCGCGGACATTATCTGTTACTCCTGTAATCCTTGAGGCATTTTTTTGACTATTTGGCATAATAACCAAATTAGTGCCTGTCAAGAACGGCAGTAGTGGGTTGAGGGTAACAGATTGCCGGCTCCCTTCCCGGAAATCAAGGCTTGTCGGCAAAGAGCCGGCTATAAGAGAGCCCCATGGGCCCGGAGCGGGTGTCCTCCTTCTGCGGCAAAGCATCAGACAGTTCTGCAGAGATGCTTTCCAGTCCTTCAGGCAATTGGCGCCTTCTCCGGCTCCTGGCGGAAGAAGTGCTTGGTCCTTACACATATCCTAACCAGGGCCAGCATGAGGGGGACCTCTATCAGCAGCCCCACCACCGCGGCCAGGGCAGCGCCGGAATCCACCCCGAACATGGTGATGGCCACGGCAATGGCCACCTCAAAATGATTGGAAGCCCCGATCATGGAAGTGGGTGCCGCGTCCTCATAGGAGATGTTCAGAAAGCGCGAACCGGCATAGCCCAGGGCGAAAATGGCAAAGGTCTGGATAATCAGCGGAATAGCTATCATGAGTATGACCAGCGGGGCCTGCAGAAAGACCTCTCCCTGCAGGATGAACAGGGAGACCAGGGTGGCCAGAAGAGCTATCAGGGCAACATTGCCCCATTTGGCCACATATACGTTGTCGAACCATTCCTTTCCCTTCTTGTTGATCAAGTATACCCGGGAAATATAGCCCGCTATCAGGGGAATGCCCACATAGACGCCCACGGTCAGGCTGAGGGTCAAAAAGGGCACGGGCAGGGCCACCCCCAGCAGAAAATTGCCCAGGGGTGCATATAGCACCAGCATGGTCAGCGAGTTTATGGCAACCATGACCAGGGTGTGCCCCATATTGCCGCCGGAGAGATAGCTCCAGACAAAAACCATGGCAGTGCAGGGAGCTATGCCCAGAAGAACCATGCCCGCGAAATATTGATCCGCCATTTCCGCGGGAATGAAAGCGGTCCAGATCACATGCATGAAGAGCCAGGCGAAAAAGGCCATGGTGAAAGGCTTTATGCACCAGTTGATGACCAGGGTGGTCAAGACAGGCCTGGGCGCGGTGAAGGCCCTTTTGACCTGGGGGAAATCTATCTGAATCATGATGGGATAAATCATCAAGAACAGCAGGATCCCTATGGGCAGGTTGACCTGCTCTATGGAGAGGGCATCTATGAAGTTGGCCAAACCGGGGAACAAATAGCCGATGATTATGCCGGCGGCCATGCACAGGGCCACCCATAGGGTCAAATACTTCTCGAACCAGCCCAGTCCCTGCTTTTCCTTTTCCTGCGCGGACATAGCCGCTCCCTCCTTTAGCTGCTGCAGATGTGAACCAGACTAAGCGCAGGGCTCCCCCTTTTCCTGCAGAAACCTTTGCAGGGCCTGCCTGTCCTGGTGATAGTGCTCAGTCTGGGCAAGATCGCGCTGCAGCGCCCGCAGCACCTCCCTGTGCAGCTGTGAGCCAGGATCTGCCAGGCTATAGTAGCACCAGACGGCGCTGCGACGGTCCCGGACAAGACCGCATTCCTTGAGCCGGGCCAAATGCCTGGAGACCGTGGACTGGGGAAGATCCAGCACAGCCATGAGATCGCATACGCAAAGCTCCCCGTGCTGGAGAAGCCCCAGTATCCTTAGCCTGCTCACCTCGGACAGCGCCTTGAACAATTTGGCTGCTTGCTGCATATCCATGCTTGTATCCGGATAAACAGATTTATGTCAAGCTGCTTTTGCCCTTTTCCTCTTTGCCTTTTAGCTGATCACGGTGATTTCCGCTCGCCGCCCAAGCCTCCGACGTAGCTCCAGGGCG
>CAYSPQ010000182.1:0-4329 GCA_964432965.1 uncultured Desulfohalobiaceae bacterium | reverse complement strand
CCCAGGGCGATAACTCCAGCCAGAAGGGTCATGCAGATCTGCACCAGGGCCAGGTGGTTGATATTGGATTTGTCCCCCACGAAACGGTTAGCAGCTGCAGCCCCCAGACCCAGGCCGCACATGAACAGGGCCACTATCAGGCCCACCATTTCGTACACGAAGCCGTAAATGCTTTGGAAGGTGAAGAGAAGGGCAACCTGCAGGAGCATGGTGGAAAGCCCGGTGCTGAACACGGTAAACATCAGGGAGAAGGGAGCGGCCCTTGGCTTTCCGCTCCTGCCCCCTGCGGCACGCAATCCCAGTCCCAGGGCCAGGACCAGCCCCAGGAGGGGAAATGCCCACCAGAACTGCACCCTTAGCAGTTCCTGCAGGGCTTCGGTCCTTTCCGCCCGGGTCAGGCGGTCCCAGAACATCAGGCTGTAGTAGTAGCCTATGGGCTTTAGATCCCGGTTCAGGAAATAGGCCTCATTTACTTCCGGCAAATCACGGCTCGCCTGTTCCTGCAGAGACCCCGGAGAGAGGGGGGCGGGCTCCGGGCCCTCCAGGTGCGCCAGGGGGCTGCGGCCGTGATGGTGCACGATCCAGTTGACCCGCCTGACATCTGATTCCTGCAGAAGGAGCCGAAAGTGGTGCGGGGAAAAGGAATGGCTGCGGATATCGCGTCCTTCAAAACGCTGGATCAACAGGTGTGGATCCACGGAGATCTGCTCCCGGGACGGGGAGGCGAAGAAGTAGAGAAAGTCCTGGCCGGCGACCTTTACCTGGGGGAAGACGCTGCCCAGGGTGTGATAGAGGGCAGAATTGCGGTTGGCCACTGCCGTGTCCCTCATGTCCGGAGTGGAATTTGCACCCAGCACCAGCGCTCCTTCCGGGGTCAGTAGCTCCTTGGCCTCGCGGAAGAACCCCCGGGTGTAATATCGGTTCAGGGCTGCTGTGGTGGGATCGGGCGCATCCAGAAGGATCAGGTCGTATTCTTCTTGTGCCTGCTTGACAAAGAGCCTGCCGTCCACGTGCCTTATGTTTACCCGCGGGTCCTGCAAGGCCTGGACAGTGTGGCGGGGAACGTAGTCCATGGCGGTTCGCATCAGGACCTCGTCCAATTCGATATAGTCCACCCTCTTCACGGGATGCTGCAGGAGGTGGGAAAGTGTCCCTCTAAGACCTCCGCCGATGAGCAGCACATTTTCCGGGCTCTCCTGCTGGACCATGGACAGGTGGGCTAACTCCGCCGCGGGTTGCTCCTCCAGCCCGGACAAGTGATCGTCCCGCTCCGCTGTGGAGAAGAGCAGTTGCCCGCTCTGGAAGAAGGAATACTGGTTCTCGCGCTGCAAGACACTGATCTTTCCGTACTGCGACTGCCGGACTTCCTCCAGTTGGTGCTGCGGCGCGAGCTGCCGCCACTGGATCTGGTGGGAAACTCGCTCGATATGGGATAGAAAGGGAGAAAGGAAAAGGGCCAAGACAAGCAGGGCGAGCAGAGAGAGGCTCTGCAGCGACGAGGGCTGTGCTCCCCTGCTGCGAATTACAAGAACGGATACGGAGGCCAGCAAAAGAAATCCCACCAGGAGGGCGTTCTGAAAGGAGTTCAGGTAATGCAACAGGAGGAAGGTGAAGGCCACCCCGCCCAGCATGTTCCCTGCAGCTTCGCCCACATAGGTTTTGGCCGCACCCGTGGTGTCCTTTGCCCCGTCTCCTTCCCTCCAGGCGCGGGACAGGGCCACGAACTGAATTCCCAGCAGCAGGCAGGCGGGTGCCAGCAGCAAAAAGCAGGCCAGGATCATATCCGTGACCGAGAGATAGGCCCCTGGCAATATGTCAAAGAATCCGCGCAGAATCCTGATCCCGAAGATACTGCCCGGAAGGAGCAGAATCAGCCCGGCGGAATTGAGGGCAAGCAGGGAGAAGGCATTGCGGGCGCGCTCTGCCAGGAAAGCTCCCAAGCGGCTGCCCAGGCCGGTCCAGAAGAGCCAGGCGGCCAGGATAAGGCCCATGGATAGCTCATTGCCGTGGAAGACCATCAGCAGCTCGCGCAGGAAGAGAACCTGGCCGATCTGGGAGATGGCTCCCAGCATGAGAACCGAGGCAATCTGAGATTTGGCGGTTACGGGCATGCAATGGCTCCCGGGCCGGATAACGTATTTTTCTTGGAAATTTCGGCCGATCCTGTTAGTTTCGGTTTCGGGTCAGTTGGCTCCGGGCGGGAACTAGCTGGAACAAGGGCAGACTGGGCAATTCGCGCCCCTGGCACAGACAAGGGTTTAGCATTAAAGGGATACGGAAAAAAGAGGCCGGAATATGAAATTTTTGTTTTATGCTTTGGGTGCCGCGGCAGTCCTGCTTCTTCTAATGCCCTGCTCTCCGCAGGCCGAGGACAAGCAGTGGGAAAAGGATGCTGAGCTGATGGTCCAGCAACAGCTCAAGGCGCGAGGCATTGATGAGTCCCGGGTTCTGGAGGCCATGCGGAGCGTGCCCAGGCACGAGTTCGTGCCCGATACACACAGGCCGCTGGCCTACAGCGATCGGGCCCTGCCCATAGGCCACGGGCAGACTATATCCCAGCCCTACATCGTGGCCCTAATGACAGAGCTGGCACAAGTCAAGGATCAGGACAGGGTGTTGGAGGTGGGAACCGGCTCCGGTTATCACGCGGCAGTGCTGGCCCAACTGGGGCAGGAGGTCTATTCCGTGGAAATCATCGAAGAGCTTGCGGATAGCGCCAGACAACGCCTGCAAAGGATGGGATACGCCAATGTGCGAGTAAGGGCCGGAGACGGATTCCAGGGATGGCCCGAGTTCGCTCCCTTTGACGCGATAGTGGTCACCTGCGCTCCACCGGAGGTCCCCGAGCCGCTCCAGGAGCAGTTGGCTCCTGGCGGAAACCTGGTTGTGCCCGTGGGCGAGGACTGGCAGGAGCTGAAGGTCTTGAGCAAGAAGGAGGACGGTACCTGGGAAGAGGAAAGCGTGATCCGGGTGAGGTTCGTGCCCATGACCGGCCCTGGGGTGCAAGAGATGGAAGAATGATCTGCGGGCCCTGTCCGGATGCTTTGGACTGCCTGCCTACAGCAGGGCTTTGTCTAGCAGTTTGGTGACATCTAAAACAACGCCTTGTTTTTTCATGAAGATAATCGATAAGTGCCTGGGCAGGGCTTAACCCATGTCTAATTCCATGCCGGAAAAAGGGCGGCGTGCCCTGCAGGAACCGCCGGGCGAGATCCAGGCAGTCTTTCTGCCGCTGGCGGTGCTGGCCGCGCTGGTGGGGATCGGCACGGCCCTGCAGGTCCTCGACCTGATCAGCTGGCCCGCGGTTCTGGAGTGGATGCGAGGCTTTACTCCGGGCTGGGGTATGGCGTTGGCCATAATCTTGGCCCAGGGGGCGATGTTCACCTTTGCCCTGCCGGGCTCGGTCCTGGTCTGGGTAGCTGCCGTACTCTATTCGCCTTCTGCTGCCACCGCGATACTCACAGCCGGCAGCACCCTGGGGGCCTTGGGTGCCTACCAGTTCGCCCTGCGCATCACCCGCGCCTACGCCGAGCAAGCGGCGCAGGGCAAGATGTATATATTCCTTCGGGCCCAGGGCGATTTTTTCACTCTTTGCGCCATGCGCGTGCTGCCCGGTTTCCCGCATTCCCTGATAAACTACACCAGCGGCACCCTGCGGCTGCCCCTGTCCCGCTTCCTGGGTGCTGCCGCATTGGGACTGGCCTTCAAGACCTTCCTCTACAGCAGCGCCATCAGCGAGCTCATAGAATCCGCGGAAAGGTTGGATATAATGCGGGCGGAGACACTGGCCCCTCTGTTTCTTATCGCGCTGCTTCTTTTGCTGGGACGTATAGCCCAAAAGCGCTGGTTCCGGAAAGAGCCGGAAGAAGAGTAAAGCGGCCCGCTATGTTGATCGCCTAGCAGGGCGTTGAAAATCTACTTATTTTCTTGCACTTCCTTTTCAAAATAAGAAGCGGGCTAGCCATGCTAGGGGCTGAGGCTCTGGCAAGCGCAGGTCAGGACCTATGGGGAAAGGTCCATCGGACAATGTCCATGATAGGCGGTAGGTTATTGAAACTCACGGGAGATGGTGTCCTCGAACTCGGGAAAGTAGCGTCCGATAACAGGGAGGTCGAAGCTGCGCAGGATGCTGGTGTTGGGTTCCCTTTCCAGGAGGAATTCGAAGGACTTGCGAATGAGCTCCTCCGTGGAGGCCTTGCCACCGGTTAGTCGCTCCACGTATTCCGGATCCGCGTTAACCGTGTGAAAAGTGGTGCTCTTCTGGTCCACGCGAACCTTGTATTTGCCCTCATCCATTTTTTCTATCTTGATCATGGCTGGGACTCCTCC
>CAYSPQ010000181.1:0-4342 GCA_964432965.1 uncultured Desulfohalobiaceae bacterium | reverse complement strand
TTGGAAT
Source organism: uncultured Desulfohalobiaceae bacterium (assembly GCA_964432965.1). Classification (GTDB taxonomy): domain Bacteria; phylum Desulfobacterota; class Desulfovibrionia; order Desulfovibrionales; family Desulfothermaceae; genus JAIPDU01. The sequence continues at coordinate 4,335 of CAYSPQ010000181.1, read as the reverse complement.
GAACGTGATTTCCAGGACCCAGACGATATAGGAGAAAACCTATACTTTTGGAGAGAGATAGGCCTGCATCGAAATTGAGAATTATCTATCGAGGGTTATACTGGGAGTTTGAGAGAAGGATCTGTATTTCGAGAGCAGTTAGGGGTTACAGATCCTGAACCTGTAGGAGACGGCATCTCAGCTAATATCAAACTATCTGTTAGTGGAAGGACGATACGCACTAGAACCACCATAGACGGTTATTACCGCTTCTTCACTCCTGAAAAGGAGACTAGAATGACGATCGAAAAAGAGGGTTATTATCAAAAATCAGTAACATTAGATCCCTCAGAAGTTACCGGTGATAGAGACATCTACTTGAGGTCTATAGTTGTCATCGTTGTAGGCGATCTAGATTTTGATAGAGATGAAGAATTGGCTATAGAATTCAGAGCGGTTGATGATGGTGCGGTTGGAAAGGAAGTTACAGTCGATGGAGATAGTTACAGTGTCGAACTTCAACCAGGACGATATGAAATAGTCAGTGAGCATATGGTGATGGATGGTGATGCCAAGTATGAGATATCAGATCAACTCACTATCAGACCCGTAGATGAAAATATAGAGCGATCTCTTACTTCAGTATATAATCTGAGGCTTTTTGGAGATATACACATCGGGGAGGATCCCGCTGATGCCGAGATACATTTCCAGGGTCCTGAAGAGAAGATGATATACGGTGAAGGATCATATGAGGTCTATCTCGAAGCAGGTGATTACTCAGTCAGGGCTGTTCATCCCTATGAAAGATACACCATGCAGATGAATTTGACATTATAGGAGCCTAAATAAAGATATATCGCTCTTGAAGAGGAGGTCCATCTAGACAACCTTATAGATGGACCTGGAGGACATGAGATACCTGTGAGTTTGAGAAATCTAGATACAGGATATATAATAAATACTGAAACTGATGTTGAAGGAAATCTGGATTTGAATATAACCGGTGGCCCATATGAGATCACAGTGGATTATGTCATTGCTGAAGAGATAGCTGACGAAGAGAGACAGGTCAGATATCATTTTGAAGGCGAGTACGAGATACCCCCCACTCCAGGAGTAATAAGCTTAGATAGCGAGATATTGAATTCAACATTGAGTGGACAGGTTTCTCTTAACGGAGGATCTGTTGCAGACCTCAACGTTATAATAAGGTCCGAAGAAGGTCATGAGAGAGTCGAAACGACAGACGAAGATGGGATCTATAAATTTGATCAACTTATCCATGGCCGCTACTCAGTCTACATATCTCACGAGACCAGTGGTAGAACATACAGTCATTTTGAGTCTTTTGAGATGCCGGTCGATGACAAACAGATGGATATCTCTCTCGAAGAAGGTGTGATATTTTCTGGACGTGTCGAATTAGATGGCGCCGGTGTGCAGACATCTATCAGTTTAACTAGACGTGAAGCCAGTCAGGTTTTCGAAACTTCTGAGGATGGCTCTTTCAGGATATTGCTTCCTGAAGATGTCTATCATGTAGAGAGTGAAACGACCGATGATAGTCTATATGGTCTGATCGACTATAGATATTCTTCTGAATTGGACATAACCAGCGATATTCAAAGAGACATAGAACTGAGCAAGGTGGAGGAATATGGTATGGAGTTCCTCGGTTTGGATAGTAAACACGCTCCTTTAGGTGAAACTATAGAATACGATCTTCATGTAAGAAATACAGGCAACACACCAGACGAGTATGAGTTATCTGTTGCAGATACCGATTGGGAAGTTAATATAGATCCTGCGATGACCAGTGAGATAATACCAGGCGATCAGAGACAGGTAAGTATGGAGATAACCATACCTGAAGATGCGAAAGTAGGTGAAACCGTAACTTTGAACGCTCGTTCTGTGAACTCAGATGAAGCAATCGAAGAAGAGATCCCCCTAGAGGTAGAACAGATCTTCGGCGTGGAGCTATCAGAAGAAACTAGAGACGGGACATATAGGCGTGGTGAGCTCTCCTATTCTTTAGACATCGATAATATGGGGAATGGTCCTGATTCATTCCAATTGGATATAATGAATAAACAACGACTTAGAGACCAAGGTTGGGAAGTAACCGTTCAGGAACAAACAGAACAGTTAGATTCTGAAGAAACTAGTTCTGTGCGGATCTATCTGAATGCGACCAGATCTAATCCAAGACCAAACGTGGAGGTCGAATTGAGGGCCAATTCGCTAGGTGATAATACGGTTTCAGAGTTGAGAAATATCCAGGCTTCAATACCTCAACTAGTTGCTTATGAAGACTCACTCGCTTTTGAAGGTGAAGAATTCATCATCGAAGATGAACCGTTCCAACTTAGTAATCTGCAGTGGACTGGTATAATCATACTGGTCGCGATAGCAGTTGTCTTCGTTATGAGGAAAAAGAGGTGGATATGATGGTGTCTAAGAAGCTGCTAGTGTTGATTTTAGGTGTTTTTATGATCACCTCGGCTCTAACCATGGTCGCTACCGTACCGACAGCGCAGGCTGCCACTCAAGAAAGCAGGATAGATCCTACCGTGGTCGATGCTCCAGATGAATTATTTGTGAATGAAACCGTGAACTATCAAGTGGAGATAAGAGGGGCGTTCGAGCATGATGGTGAAATCTTTGATAGTGAAGAAGCCGATAACTGGACCCTTCGAACTGAAACAGATCTAGACGCTACTATCGAACCTACTGAGGAGGAAAGCACCGTCACCAATGTTTTCAACGTTACCATAACAGTTCACGAGGAGGCTGAAGGCGACCTCGTCTTCACAGCATACCTGGGTAAAGAAGAGGCCGTTTACTTCAATGAGAGGCACTTCAGAATTGATGCGGAGACGCCTGAAAGGACCTCCTTGACCGTCACAAATCCGACTGATACACATATAGTAGAAGTAGAATTAGGTCTTTTCATATATGTCGAGTTAAAGGCAAGGAATACATTGTAAGAAATGGGGCCTAATGAGGATCGTCAAGTCACTTTTGCTTGGTCAAAAGAGAGTTTATCGGCTGGTGAACACGGTCTAGAGGTCTGGATGGATTACGGTTTTTCAGAGGAGGCAGAATTCAACAGAGATCACTTGATCATGGAAACCACCTTTGAAATCGAAGACCAGATCAGTACCTGGATATATGGTGGTGTAGCCATAGTGGTCATAGTAGGTGGATTCTTCATATTCATTTGGTACCAGAAAAGAAAAAGAAAACGTAGAAGACCTTGGTGATCTAGAGAGATTCCCAAACCCTATTTTTTTCTATATTACATTACCTCGCATCCTGGAGAGAGCTCTTTATCAAGTCTGATCGGTCCTTGACTATCTTTTAACACGTATCCTTTATCTCCCTTTAGTAGTGCTACACTGATACCATCGAATCTCTTGGATTCTACGGGTTCTATTTCATCTTCAGTCATGATCTTCCCGTTCTCCCATCTTACTGTGGCAATCATGTATTCTTTAAACTCATCGAATGATATCTTATCCTCTCTACGTTCTGTTCCCTGTATATTTTCACCTATCTCTCCGGATGGTCGAAGCAGTGATACCGTATCTTCTTCCTGTGCAGCAAGCATCATCCCTTCTGATTCTATACCTCTTAACTTTGCAGACTCAAGGTTGGAGACGACGACGATCTTTTTTCCTTCCATCTCCTGTTTATCGTAGTAAGGTTTCAACCCTGCCACTAAAGTACGTTCTTCATCACCGATGTTGACTCTAGTGATATACAGTTTATCGGCGTTAGGGTGTTCTTTAACCTTTGTGATCTTTCCTATCCTTAGGTCTAGTTTTCCTAAGGAGTCGATAAGTTCTGAATCTTCTCTCATCCCTTCAAGCTCGATAGTATCGTAGAGTGGTTCTGGCTCATCTAGTTCTCTTCCAGCTTCTAATGGTTCAAAAGCTTCCTCCCAATCTTGGTCATGAACACTTCCCTCGTGATAGAGATACTTCCAAAGTGAATCCATACTGTGGGGGAGATAAGGTGAAGCAGTCACGCATAGAGATTTTACCAATCTAAGTGAGACATTAAGAGTTGTTGCTGCCCTTTGCTTGTCATCAGGAAGATCTTCCCAAGGAGCTTTATCATTGAAATATCTGTTACCTGCACGTGACAGTTCCAATATCTTTTTAAGCCCTTTTTTAAATTTTCTAGATTCTATGCTTTCACCTATCTCACCTACTTTCTTATCGATCATGTCTATTATCTCTTGGTCTCTTTTACTCAATTCACCAGCTTCAGGTCCTTCTTTGAAGTTCGAGTGAGTGAAAGAAAGAACTCTATGGATGTAATTCCCCAAGTTTCCTACCAACTCTG
>CAYSPQ010000180.1:0-4349 GCA_964432965.1 uncultured Desulfohalobiaceae bacterium | reverse complement strand
AATTGAAGAGGCCCAGTTAAACTCAAGAAGGTTTAACGGGCCAGGGGTTTAACCGTGTAAACTTCGTGGACTCTTTCAGAGTTGGTTCACGGGGCAGGAAATACGCGGGGCAGGCAGGGCAGGGAGAAAAATCAATAAGTTAAGATCATGCTTCTGAAAAGTAAAGTCCATATTTCAATTTCTTGAAGCAACGCAGCAATTGGAAGATTTTCAAAGCCCTGTTAAAATCTGTCCGCGTTTTTCCATCTTGCCCCTGCAGGAAATCCACCACTGATCTTGCCTATTTTCTTGACTTTTATTCTTTATTTTATAGGATAATCTAAATTAGAACGGCTTCCTCGACAAGTTGCATGCAAGCCTGTCTTTCTATCAGGGAGAAGAAAATTTGACCCAATTGGTGAACTGGGAAAAGCTGGAAAGAGTGTTTCAGGGCCATCCGGAAAAGCTGAGGGAATTGGTTGGAGAGTATTGCCAGAGGGCTCCGGAACTGATGCGGAGCATCGAGAGCGCCGAGGAGCAGGGGGACTTGCAGACCATTGAATACAGAGCACATGCGCTCAAGGGCAACTCCAGCCTCTTGGGAGCTTTTGAGGTGGAGCAGAGAGCCTTCGAGCTTTACTCCGCTGCAAGACAAGGGGATTCGGAAAATGTAAGCGAGACGCTTCCCCTGGCTAGAGAGGCGGTAACAAGCACCGTGGAGGACCTGAAGGAGTATCTGGGGTGATCCCTGGATCTTGCCGGACTAGCCCCCTGCCCCTTTTCGCTCCCTGAGGTGTTCCTCGCCCCATGGGGCCAACTTTGTTTGCTGTCCTGCCCGGAGTCAGCCGGCAGGCTAGTTCTCTCCTGCGGTCGGCGAAAGCAAAAGGTTTTTTTCATTATGGACGAGGACAAGAGGTTGATCCTGTATATAGATGACGATCCCATGAGCCGCAAGCTTATCGGGTCCTATCTGGAACAGGAGGGATATGAGACTCTTCTGGCCGGTGACGGAACCGAGGGGCTGCAGATGTTCTTCCAGGAGCACCCCGACCTTGTGCTCCTTGATCTTCGCATGCCCGGGATGAATGGATTCCAGGTCATGGAGCGGCTGGAGCGGGAGTCCAACAAGATACCCATTCTGGTGCTCACCGCGGTGGAAGAGATGGAACAGGTGATCCAGATATTGCATTATGGGGCTTGGAGTTATGTTATCAAGTCCCTGGATAACTTAACCCTCCTGGGAGAAGCGATCAAGAAGGCCTTCCGAGAGCTGCACATCAGGGAAGAGATGCAGCGATACCAGCAACAGCTGGAACAGACCATGCACGAAAGCGAGTTCTATCGCAATCAGCTGGAAACCATCTTTCAGAGCCTGCCGGACGGCCTCCTGAGTGTGGATTCCCAGGGCAGGATAGCCAAATTCAATCAGAGCCTTCAAACCATCTGCCATTGGGGGAGCAAGATCCAATGCGGTGTGCATGCTCAGGAGCTCAACCTCGCGGAAAGCGAAAACTGCATGCTTGTCCTGGAAAACGTTCTATCCACGGGTGAGCCAGTGTTGAATCGACGCATCGACTGTCCCTTTTCCCACAACCAAGTAAATCTGGTAACCGCGGTTCCGGTGTATAACGCCACAGGCGAACTCTCCGGAGCCACACTCATCCTCAAGGATATATCCAGGCAGGACGCCCTGGAGGAGAGCCTGCAAAACCGGCGGGAATTCAAGAACATCGTGGGCAAGAGCCCCCAGATGCAGAAAATCTATACGCTGATCAACCAATTGGCGGCTGTGGACACCACTGTCCTGGTTACCGGCGAGAGCGGAACGGGAAAGGAAAACGTGGTGGATGCCCTGCACTATCAGAGCTTCCGGGCCAAGGGCCCCCTGCGCAAGGTTAACTGTTCCGCTCTTTCCGAGGATCTGTTGGAGAGCGAGCTTTTCGGGCACGTAAAGGGAGCCTTCACCGGTGCGCACAAGGACAAGGTGGGCCGCATCGAGGCTGCTCAAGGGGGGACTCTTTTTCTGGATGAAATCGGGGAGCTCTCCCACCGCATACAGCTAAAGCTCTTGCGCTTTCTGGAAAACAAGGAGTACGAGCGCGTGGGTTCCAGCAAGCCGCTCAAGGCGGATGTGCGATTGGTCACGGCAACCAACCAGGATCTCGGCAAAAAGGTCAGTGAAGGGAACTTTCGCCAGGATCTATACTACCGGCTGAAGGTTATGACCATCCATATCCCGCCCCTGCGCGAGCGGCCCCAGGACATCCCCTTGCTGGTCGACTACTTCCGAAGCCATTTCAATCGCGAGTTCCGAAAGCAGATATACGATGTCAGCGAGGAAGTGATGAACATCTTTCTGCGCCACACTTGGCCGGGCAACGTGCGGGAGCTCAGGCACGCCATGGAACACGCTGCCCTGCTTTGCCCTGGCGGAAAGATCTCTACTCGACACTTGCCCCTGGAGCTCACCAACCAATCAAGCGATGAAGCCGCAACCGTTACTGCCCCCAAACCCGCCACACTTGACCGGAAGACCATAGAACACGCCCTGCACCAGGCCCAAGGGAACAAATCCAAAGCCGCCTCGATCCTGGGAATCCACCGCAAAACCTTGTATCGCAGGATTCACCAACTCGGCATGGAGCCGTGACTCCTGCTACAAGCACCCCTCGCCCGGTCTGCGGCAGAAGCCGCAGGCCAGATATATCCGGCTTATTCCTGCCACTTGTATAGTGAAAGCTTAATTCCGCTATTCCATAGCTGATCGCAATCCGGAAAAAACTATTTCCGTATGCCAATCAGCTCCTCTTTTTTTAACCTAAAAATCAGTGGGTTAGCCAATCCTTTTATATCTGTTTCTGGAAAAAAGCAACGAGTAGCCGTTCCTGAGGGAAACCAGCTACAAGGAGCAAACTTTATCCAGAACTATGTTCCGCCCTCCAGTCTGGCATTCCTTTTGCTTGCAATTCACTAAATGAAAGAAGCCCGTTTTTACATCCAACAATCCCACGGCAGGGTAAAGTGTTTGCTTTGCCCCAGGTATTGTCACCTCGAGCGGAACCACACCGGAAAGTGCTCCGTACGGACCAATCTGGAAGGCCGCCTCTGGAGCATGGTCTACTCTCGCCCCATGCTGCGTTATGTGGACAGGGTGGAAAAGACTCCGCTCTTTCACTTCCATCCGGGAAGTATCGGATTTTTTACCGGAACCTGGGGAAACAACCTTTATCACCGGCTACTGCACGGTCCTAACCACATGGGCAGCCCAACCCGGAAGCAGAGTTTGAGCCCCAAGATAGGCCCAGTTGAGCTGGTTCAAGAGGCCGTGGGCTTCGACTGCGCAAATATAATCTACACTTGCAGCGAACCCGCGGTATCCTGGGAATACACCCTGGACACGGCTAGAGAGGCCAAGCGGCACCAACTAAGGAACATAATGGTCACCAACGGCTACATGACTCCCCCTGCCCTGAATCAGGCCGTTTCCGTAATGCATGCGGCCAGGTTTAACCTATGGGCCGGTACCGAGGAGTTTTATGCCAATTTTTTTCGAGCCAGTCTCTCCCCGGTTTTGGAGAGTCTTTCCACCCTTAGAGAACAAAACATATGGGTGGAGGTGACCACACTCCTGACTCCCGGGGTCAACGACAAGAAGCGGGAGCTCGAGGCCATAGCCTCCTTTCTGGCTGAAACGGACAGGGAAACTCCCTGGCATATAGCGAAACAAAGCCAGTCTTCCCAAGGAAAACCGGGCAATAAAAAGGTGTTATCGGACAAACTTTTTCTGGCCAGAAAAATTGGACTGGAAGCAGGGCTTAAACATATCCATCTTGCAGATACAGGCTGGAGTGTATAGTGGGTGCACCTTGGACAGTCAGATATAACACGGCTGTTGAAAACCCACCCCACAAGCCGTCCTTGCTGAGCCATCTCCAGCTCGACCAAGCCATTGAATATGGCAATCTTCCTTCTTTCGGCATTGTAATTGCATATAGTTATCAAAAAGGAGGTGTAGCTATGGCCCATTTGAATAAGCATCTAGACTATAAGCTGAGGCTCGGCTCCCAGAGGGACAATGAGGAAGTACTGGCCTGGAAAATCCTGGAAATCTCTCTCAGATATCAGAAAAAGAAAGGAGGTGCCTACAACTCCAACCTCTGGGAGGAGGAAGAGGAATCCTTTTTTGTGGGCAATAACCAAAAGGAGGTAGACGATCTCTACGACACATTGCACATGGAATAGCCTTGCTGCTCAGCCCAAGGGCAGGACAAACCAAGCAGGCCCCATAACAGCAACAGGGCAGTGCAGAAGTGGACAAACAGGTAGTATTTTGCTTGAACGCAGTAATCAGGAGTAGCTTGACCTTTTTA
>CAYSPQ010000179.1:0-4364 GCA_964432965.1 uncultured Desulfohalobiaceae bacterium | reverse complement strand
AAATCTCGCTGTGTTCTCTCCAGCTACTGGGAATAAACTCATCCTTGGTTACCACATACAGATCTATATCACTATCCTTGTCGGAAACACCGTAGGCAAGGCTCCCGAAAAGGATTATCTTTTTTGGGTCGAGGGGCTTTAGACGCTCGACAATTTCCTTGGTTATGTTGAGGTCAAGAGTCATGTTTTCACCTGAAGACCGGGCTAAAGCAACTGCAAAAATTTAAAATCAGACAATGGCTTTCAATCAATGTGTTCTAACTCATTGTTTTTTTGCCTGCACCGCCTGCCCCGTGTATTCTCTTCCAATACACCGGGGTGAAACCTTGTCTTTGTTTCCCTGGGGGCCCTCTGTCATCTGTCCTCTGCGTCTGCAAAAAAGACTTTTTGCAGACAAATCATACGGCCTTGCCTACCAAATTTAAATTCCTCTATGAGTTTGTCTCTTCTGGGTGTTCGTTTTCCAGCTGATCCTGAATACTTCAGCCTCTGTATTCTCCTCCATTTTCTGTCTCCTGTCTCCTGATCACTTCCAGGTGCTCTCCTGCTGGTGGATGATGTGCTCGTTCCCGCGGAAGATGCCGAAGGTGGCAGTGGCGTTGGGGTTGTCCGTGTAGTTTCCGTCGCCGCTCCAGTCGTGCTGCAGCCAGGGGTGGTTCTTTAGATTGGCCCTTACATGAACGTAGCCGGCGCTATCTTCCTCCTCCGGGGCTGCCAGAATCAGAGAGGCCCGGCCCTGATCCAGGGTTGCGTTCGTCCCGCTGTCAGTGCTTTTTATCTCCCGCCCGTATGTTGCTCCCTGAGGATCTCTTCCGGCCAGATCTGTTTCTTGGTCCGCATATCGCCAGTCCACCTCTTCGTTCTTCAGCTGCATTTGCACCGGCTCGGTGTAATTGCCCACTGTGAGCCGGGTGCACTGGTCCTCAGTATTTGTTACGAAACCATCGCCTGCATAGTATTGCGCTCTAATCGGCAGTTCCAGGTCCAGAAGCCCGCTGCCATAGGCGCTTTGCAGATTGAGGCGGCCGAAGCGGAGTTCTGTGCCGGTAATGTTTTCAATTGTGTAATTCGAGCAGTTTCCGTTGACCTCATAGCAAATTCCGTCCTGATCCTTTAAGTCCTCTTCATCCAGGACAAGGTCCGCATAGGCTTGAAAGGGTTGTTCTGTACCATTCCTATGAAAGCGAAATTCATCTCCCTCCTCCCCTGCGTCCATCTCGAAGGTAAAGTTTCCGTCGGGTTTTTCCGTTTCACTTACAGTTGCATTGTCCTTCTTGGTGGCATTCAGGTAGGCAAAGGCATTGGATTGGTCTGTGTAGTTGCGGTTTTCCAGCAAATCTTCCTGTTCCTTGTCGAATCTGAAGAAATCGCCGGCATAATTTCGAGTAGGTTCGTTGTTAGCGTTTAGAGCTGTTAGTGTAACCTCAGGGGCCTCAAAATAGTAGAATGGTTGATTCAAGTAAGTGAAGCCACCCTCCTCGCAGGCATTATCGAAAAAGGGTGCATTGTAGGAAGCCTCGAATCTATCCGGAACGAAGCGGCCTACTGTTTCTGGTCCATCGGTAGCGGTCTGGCAGCCGTATCTTCCTTTATTTTCAGGATCATCATCTTGATCGTTGCTTGAGCTTCCAGGCACACAATCTGGACTATCATCATTGTCTTCATAGGTGTCCCCGCTGGTATCTGCAAACCTTCCTCCATCATTAAGAGTGGCATTTATTATGCCTACTTCGTTGTAAGTTGCATTTGTGGGGCCGAATTCAGAGTCTTGGAACTCTACAGTGTCATTATCTAGTTCATTGTCTAAAACCTTTAGTGTTCCGTTTACTCCATCACTTGGATATATAGTTTGCCAGTTAAAAGTAGCATTAACATCATTATATTCCTCTACTGTTTGATTGTCAGCATTACGTGCTTGCCCTTGTAAATAGAAGGGACGACCGGCCTTGTGGCAGGTATCGGAGCCGTTGGCCTCGGTACAGTTTCCGTCAAGTGTGCTGTTTAGAGTGCGATTAGTGCCTGGAGTTTCCCAGTTTTCATCTGTAGCTTCCAAGGTCAGATGGTGAGGGCGGATGGTGAAGGTGTCTTGGCTGCAGCCTTGATCAGGGTTTCCTCCCCCATTACTCTCTGTAACTTTAATCCGGGCAGCACTTATGGCATTAGCAAAAGTAAGCCCTTCAGCAGTTATACGCTCTTCATCGTCGAAGGTTTCAATCCCTAGGTGCGCGATATCATCTAATGATTCACAATCAGAACCACTCGCGGCGTCCACGAGTTCAATCTCCACTTCTCCTTCGAATTCTTTAGTATCTTGTCCTTCTCCAGGGTGTAAAGAAATAATATCTAATGTAATATCTTTGCCAGCAATCTTTGTATACAAAGGACCATCAATAGCATCTCCACCTTCTTCTACAGCATTAAAATCACCTTCTTCTACTTCACCCACAGGAATATTGGGTTCTCCTCTTGTCGGCTCTTCCAGCTCAGTCCACTCTCCAGTGCCGTCCGGGACTCGGGCGATGGTGCTACGGGAATCTGTCGCCTGCATATATGTATCATAGGAGAAATCACAATCAATGTCATATTCGCAGGTGGATCCATCTCCTACTAATAGATAATCTATTACATCTTGGTTCTCGTCTCTGAGGACCACTTCCATTCCTTCAAGATTGACTTTTTGGTGTTTATTCAAGCTTCCATCTGTTAAGACTATCCAAGGAGCATTGGTGGCATCAATGTCATCTTCACTGTCTAAGGAAATCGACTGAGAGTCAGTCCCGTCATGCTGACTGCAAATCTCGATTTCCCAGTCTTCCCAAATTTCCTCTTCAATTTCGGCATCTCCTACTGGGATCTTCATTTCAACGAAGTAGTAGTTTCCTTGTCCTTTATGAACCTCATTAATAGTAGCATCCCCAATATATTCGGAGCATTCATCGCCGTTTTGGGCCAATGCCAGCTCGCTGCTCATAATGCCGCTAAGGAAAGTGCCGAAGGCGGTGCCCTCCTTTTCATGTGCAATCTCCACAGCAAGGGCAGCAAAAAGCAGCAAGGAGATCACTGTCCAGGGATTGATTATGCTTCGCATCAGTAGTGGTCCATTAAAAGTTTATGGTTCCTGCTCATGACTTTTCAGATTGCTATCGACAACTGCAGAAGTGCAGAAAAAGGTTGAGCTTATTGGTCAGTGCCGTTTACCAACTGCATGGTGAGCTCTCTGCGCACGTAGTCCGGGCTGCCCTGGTTTACTCCATCGGGCTCGGCTGTTGCCTTAAGCCGGAACCAGGTGCGGTTTTGATCGCCTTCGGAGAATTTTTGAGATTTGCAGGTCATGGTTACCTGGAAATTGTCCACTTGCAATGTTTGGTTCCCGAAACATTCGTCATGGGACAGGGTGCTATTCTTGCCCCACTCCAGCCCGCTCTTGGCGGCGTAGTAGGCCCTTACTCCCTGGTGGGACAGGGTGGTCGTGTGGGTCTGCACCTGGAACATGGTTATCATGAAGGTGCCCAGGAGTCCCAGGACCACGATGAGGAAAATGGCCTGGACCAGGGTGAAGCCGGCCATGTTTCGACTGCTGTTTACGTTTTCTTCTTTCATGGCTTATGGAGTGTTTTGCACGTGCACTTGGTGCAGAAGGCTTATCTTTTCGCCCTCGTCCTTCAGGGTCAGCTCCATGGTGAGAAGCGCGTTGCGCCAGGGTGAGCCCGAATCGTAGGCGAATTCAACCTCATGCACGTTGCTGGCGACCAGAGCGCGTTCTCCCCAATCCCCATTATTTGTAGATTCGGGATCCGTTATATCCTCGTCGTCGCGCTCGTAGCGCCAGAGTTCTGAGTCTTCATGGACGTAGCGGACCTGGGAGTCGAAGATCTGGAATTTGTTGAAGGGCGAGGGATGGGGGAAATCCTTTGGCTCATCCAGATCAAAGCGCGGGACTGAGGCGTTGACATCATCTATTGGCCATCGGTTGTGGGGCTCCTCCTGCAAGTGAGCGTCTAAGGGCGGATTGCCGGTGTTGAAGATAACCACGGAGGAATTGCTCAGTCTGTCTATTTCCTCTGTGCTGTTATCCAGAAGTTCGCCGACCATGGGTATCTCCTCGATTTCCTGCGAGAAGTCCAGATCCTTGTAGCGCCCACCGGCTATGGTATGCAGGAAGACTATTCCCTCGTATTCAGGGATTTTTCGGACGCTGTTGGGCACTGCGGAGCGGACCTCGCGCTGCATGAGGCGCAGGGCGGACTCCGCGGAGTCCACCAATTCCGCGCGGCGGCTCACGTCAGCGTAGCCCTGGATGTGGTTGGCGATGATCATGCCTCCGAGTGCGGAGATGATTCCCACTATGACTATGACCACCACCA
>CAYSPQ010000178.1:0-4397 GCA_964432965.1 uncultured Desulfohalobiaceae bacterium | reverse complement strand
AGCAGGGGCTCGCCGAAGCCGGAAAAGGTTATCGCGTCCAGCCCGGGGCTTTTCTCCAGACAGGCATCCAGCTCTTGTATTATCCCGTCTGCGGGAATGTACTCCTTCAGCTGCGTGGTCCTGTGTGTAGTGCGGCCCACTTCGCAATAAAGGCAGTCCAGGGTGCACGTCTTGTGAGGAACCAGGTCCACGCCCAGAGACATGCCCAATCTCCGGGAGGGAACCGGTCCGAAGAGGTATCTGAAGCTGGTCTGCATGCCTTCTCCTGCTCTGCCCTGGCTTCATGGACAATGGGCTTCTTGTAGTGGACGGGTAAAAGCAAGTAGCTAGGGAGATTATGTTACTGCACTCTTGTTTCTTGGGGGGAAAAGGAGATGCAATCCAGGGCTTCCCGTATCCTTTCCTTCAGGTAGTCCACCTCCTCCCTGTCCGGGGTGAGCAGGTCGAAGCAATATCCGTCCTCTCCCAAGAGTCCCTGCGGAATCAGATCCCCGCTCTCCCGGTAATCGGTGATCATATCCCCGTAGAAGCACACGGATAGCCAGCGGTTATCTGGATCGTCGTCTATAACGTCGATCAGTGCGAACAAGGGCCTATCCTGTTGATGAACATGGCCGGCCCGCAAGGAATAGCTCACCCCGGGCCGCGCCTTGAAGGCGAACTCCACGCCCTGAAAGCCCTGCAGAAAGCGGAGAAGCTCCTCGTACACCTGCCGCATTCCGGATTCGTCGTTCACCCACTCCCTGAGGAATTCCTCGTGTTCCTGTCCCAGCATAGACTGCCTCCTTTTGTCTGCTGAGATTTTCCTCCGCTCAGAACTCCAGGTAAACTAATCATTGTCGGAGCAAATGACAACATTCTTGGCGGGGCTTGCAATTCCCTTAAGTTTTACACCCCCGGCCTTGTCTGATAAAAGGTTTACATGACCTACTTTCCGATCTACCTGGACCTCAGGGATCGCAAATGTCTTGTTGCCGGAGCGGGCAAGGTGGGAACCCGCAAGATCGCCGGATTGGCCCAGAGCAGCCCCGCGGAAATCCTTGTAGTGGAGCCGGAACCGGTGGAGGAGCTTTTGCAGCTGATAGAAAGCTCCGCTATAATGCGTCTGGCCAGGCGGGACTTTGAGCCCGCGGACCTGGAGGATCGCTTCCTGGTTATCGCCAGCACCGGGGATGCAGAGGTCAACCGGCAAATCAGCCGCCTGTGCAAGGAGAAGAACATCTTGTGCAATATTGTGGATCAGCCCGAGCTTAGCAGCTTCATCGTCCCGGCCCAGTTCCGTCGCGGCCAGCTGAGCCTGGCTGTCTCCACGCAAGGGTCGAGCCCGGCCCTGGCCAGACATGTCCGAGAGAGGCTGGAAGACTGCTTCGGCCCGGAGTATTCCCTGTGGACGAATCTGCTGGGCATCCTGCGTCACAAGGTCCTTGCGTTGGACATGGACAGCGAGCAGAACAGGGCCATCTTCCGCTCCCTGTGCAGGGAGGATGTACTGCAGGCCCTGCAGGACAAGGACTGGACTCGACTGGAGCGTATACTGCAAGACCGACTGCCCCGGCAGCTGTGGCCCGAAATCGAGGAGGTGCTCCATGAGCTGGCTTAACCTGACAGACCTGGCTGTGGCTCTGCTCTATCTGGCCAGCTTTCTGCTCTTTTTGCTGGGCATCTTCCGGGACAGGGTAAGCCTGAAGAAGGCGGCCACCTGGATGATAGCCTGCGGCTTCCTCCTGCATACCGCCAGCCTGGGTATCAAGACTGCCTCCGCCCCGCAGGAGGCCATAACTCAAGGCCAGTTCTATTTCAGCCTTCTGGCCTGGAGCCTTCTGCTCATCTATCTCCTTGTCTGGCGGCTGCTGAGAGCTTCCTTTTTGGCCCTGACCGCGGCCCCCTTGGCCCTCATTCTCTTCACCCCCTCCATGCTCATCTACACCCAGCCGCTGTCCGTGCCCTCTCAATGGAGCCCCCTCTGGTTCGGCCTGCACATCTGCGCCCTGTTCTTCAGTCTCGCCTTCCTGGCCATAGGCTTCGGGGCAAGCCTTTTTTATCTATACATGAACCGTAAACTCAAGAACAAGGAAAGACGGGGGGCCTTTCGCAGGGACGTTCCCTCTCTGAGCACTTTCGACCGCATCAACCATCTAACGGTGGTTGTCGGCTTTCCCCTTTTCACCCTGGGGCTTGTATCCGGCTTCATCTGGGCAGGCCTCACCTGGGGGGATATATTCACCTGGGATCCCAAGGAGCTTTTGAGCATATTCATCGGGCTTCTGTTCGCCTATCTCTTCCACCAACGCATGGCCCTGGGCTGGAAGGGCAGAAAGCCGGCCCATCTGGCCTCCTGGATTTTCGCCCTCAGTCTGATCTCCCTGGTGGTGGTCAATTTCTTCTTCCCCACGCACCACAGTTTTTAAACAAACTCGACTCCATACATGCAATACAGCATCTGCCTTCTGGGACTCAATCACAAGACCGCGCCGGTGGAGACGCGGGAAAAGTTCGATCTCTCCGCAACCTCCAACCGAGAGCTGGGACTACTGTATCCGGACAGCCCCGTGCGGGAGCACATTATACTCTCCACTTGCAACCGGGTGGAGATCCTGGCGGTGGGTGAGGCCTCCGCAATCAGGGAAAAGTGCCTGGAGCACTGGGCTGCGGCCCGCCAGGAGGAACCGGAGGAGCTCGCCCGCCATGCCTATACCTTCCGCAATCTGGACGCAGTGGAGCACCTGTTCCTGGTGGCTTCCAGCCTGGATTCCATGGTCGTGGGCGAGCCCCAGATACTGGGACAATTGAAGGAGGCCTACAAGCAGGCCACGCGGGAGGGGACCACAGGAGTACTCATAAACAAGCTCATGCACAAGGCCTTTTCCGTGGCCAAGAGGATACGCAGCGAGACACGCATAGCCCAGAATGCGGTCTCCATCAGCTATGCGGCTGTACAGCTGGCCAGGGAGATCTTTTCCGAACTGCAATCGCACCGGGCACTGCTCGTCGGAGCCGGAGAAATGGCCGAGCTGGCCGCTTCACATCTGCAGCGCTCCGGTCTGGGCTCCCTGCTCATCACCAACCGCACTTACTCCAGGGCCCAGGAGCTAGCCCACTCCCTGAAAGCCCAGGCCGTGCCCTTTTCCCAGATCCACGAGCAGCTCACCCGGGTAGACATCGTGATCAGCTCCACCGGAGCCCGCAGGCCCATTATCCGGGCCCAGGAGATGAAGGGGATAATGAAGGCCAGAAAGCACAATCCCATGTTCTTCATCGACATTGCCGTGCCCAGGGATATAGATCCGGATGTGAACAACCTGGACAATGTCTATCTCTACGACATAGACGATCTCAAGAGCGTAGTGGAGGAGAACCTGACCAAGCGCCGGGACGAGGCGGAGCTTGCCCAATCCATCGTGGGAGAAGAGGTTGTCGCCTTCCAGGGATGGCTCAATTCCCTGGACATCACCCCCACCATAAAGGATCTGGTCAGCCACGGCAGGGATATCGCGGACAAGGAGCTGTCCAGGTCGCTGAAGAACCTGGACTACGAGGAGATCTCCCCCCGGGTGAAACAGGCCATGGAAACCCTGGCCCACTCCGTGAGCCGCAAGCTATTGCACCACCCCATATCCTTCCTCAAGCGCAAGGCCCACCAGGAGGAGTCTCCGCGCTACTACATCTCCCTGGTGCGCAGGGAATTCAATCTAGATCGGGACATGCCCTCGGATAACAAGGACCCCCACTCTTCCGGACGGGATTGAAGCCCTGCCTTTCGCCCTTGCCCTTGCCGCAAACTGTGTGGATGGCATGGAAGCAGGTACCTGCCTCAATGCAATCAGGACAATAAAAAAGGGGCTTGCGGATGCCGCCGCACATCCGCAAGCCCCTTCATCAGACCGTTAAAGACCTTCAACTGCTACCTTGCTTCGAACAGCTCAAGCCCTCGCTCAGGGTACACCCGAACGGCAAATGGCGATCTGCAAGACGCCGCACATCAGCTGGGAGTGATACCCAGTTCCTTCCTCAGCTTGATTAGCTCCTGCTTGATGTAAAAGACCAAGCCTATGCCCAGAAGCAGCAGGATTCCCGCAGCCATGAAGGCGTACGCGTCGCTTCCCGTGGCTGCCAATATCATCTGATAGACCCGGGAGAAAACAAGGCCGCCCACACCCCAAGCGGTAAAAAGCATCCCGTAGTTCATCCCGAAATTGGTCATGCCCCAAAGATCCTTGGTGATAGCGGGAAACAGGGCCAGGTTGGATCCATAATTGAAGCCGATCAGAATGGCCACAATCAGCACCAGCAACCAGTGCACTCCCTCGATGCCCACCACGGCTATGGCCAGGAACATCAGCACGGCCTGGAAACCGAACATCACCATCAGGGTATTTTCCCTGCCCAGATAGTCGGAA
>CAYSPQ010000177.1:0-4426 GCA_964432965.1 uncultured Desulfohalobiaceae bacterium | reverse complement strand
CAGTATCTACCTGGCTCCAAGGCTCAATGAGACGCATAGCAAGTCCGGCTGCAAATAAGGTTTGATAAATCTTTTTCTTGAACACTATGTGAAGTCAAGTTGAATTTCAAGGGTGTAAAAAGGATAGAATAAAAATTTTTTTACTCCACGGCTGCTTCTCCGCTAGCAATGATTTGCGGGATACAGGACTGCGTCTAGGACACAGTTGTCCCTGAGATTGAATCCCGCAGGAAAGCACCTGCAAAAAGTCTTAAATTAAATACATCTGTATGGGCTTAGATGAATAACTATTTTATTTTGCACGACAATTAAAGCAGGATACTGCTTGCAAAAAAAGGATTTTTTGCAGGCGCATCTTGCCATGTTGCCATGCGGGCAGGGCAGTACCCGGAATTGTGGACATGGCCCAGAGTGGGGGAGTTAAAACCGATACCCAGCCAAAGTTGACACTGAGGCCAGGTTTGTGTATGTTGCGCTTCGATTTTTCGCGCAGGGCTTTGTGAAAATTTGAACAAAGCTCGCGCCTTTTTTCGCCCTCCGTTCGAGGACCGCTAGGCAGGGCTCCTGTCAGAGGAGTCGCCCTGCGCTGAAGACAGGCACTGTATACACGGCAGCAAAAACGGCGATCCGACATGGAGCAAAAAGCAACCACTACACAGCCCTCCGGCTACTCGCGCCTGCGCGGCGCGGCGCTGCAATTCGCGTTTCTCGCCGCCCTCTGGCTGATCTTCAGCGGGTCGCTGGAGCCGCTGATGCTCACCTACGGCTTGATCTCCATCCTGGTGGTCATCTGGCTCAACTGGAAGATGGATATGCTGCCCCTGGCCGAGGACCAGCCCTGCGGGACCACCCGGGTCTACTACCTGCGCCTGGTGGGCTACCTCTTCTACCTGCTCTGGCAGGTAGTCAAGGCCGGAACCTACGTGGCCTACGTGATCCTGCACCCCAAAATGCCCATCAATCCCAAGCTGGTCAGCTTCGAGTCCCAGCAGCCCAACGTGGTGGCCAGGGTAATCCTGGGCAACTCCATCACCCTTACCCCGGGCACGCTGACCGTGCAGATCGAAGGGAACAACTTCGTGGTCCACGCCCTGGACGAGGAGGTGGAGGCCTCCCTGCTCAGCGGCGAGATGGAGGCGAACGTGGCCCGGCTCTACACGGACGAGTGCAGGGAAGAGGACGTGTGCTGCAACATCAGCTTCATCGACATGGAAGAGCAAGAGAGGAAGGAATAGATGGTCCTGGCCTTCGCGATCATAGCCCTTTTCATGGCAGTGGTTCTGATCCTGCCCTTCTACCGGGTCTACAAGGGGCCCACCGTCTTCGACCGCCTGCTGGGGGCGGCGGCGGTGGGCAGCAAGACCATTGCCCTGATCCTTCTCTTCGGGCTGCTCTACGGCAGGCTGGAATTCTTCGTGGACATCGCCCTGGCCTACGCGGTGCTCAACTTCCTGGTCGTGCTGGCCATAGCCAAGTACTTCACCGTGGGAGACGAGGAGAGCGAGGGCTGATATGGAGCTTTTGGTCATAATCCTTACCTTGCTTCTCATGGCCGGAGGGGTCTTCTTCATGCTGGTGGGCAGCATAGGGCTCCTGCGGCTGCCGGACTTCTACACCAGGGTGCACGCCGCGGGCAAGGTGGACACCCTGGGAGTGCTGATGTTCGTGGCCGGAACCATAGTCTTTGTCGGGCTGGAGGTGCTCAACCTGAAGCTGCTGCTCATCTTCGTCTTCGTGGCCCTGACCAGTCCGGTGGCCACCCACGCCCTGGCCCGCAAGGCCTATCTCTACAAGTACAAGCCCTGGCAGCGGAAAGGGGAGAAGTAATGGAACTCACCCCATTGCACTGGCTGATCGAGATATTTCTCTTCGTGATACTGCTGGTCTCCGCGCTGCTGGCCCTGAACGTCAGGGATCTGCTTGCCGCGGCGGTGATGCTCATTATCTTCAGCTTCATGAGCGCCGCTTTGATGATCTCCATGGGAGCGGTGGACGTGGGCTTTACCGAGGCAGTGGTCGGCGCGGGAGTGGTGGGAGTGTTCAACATCCTGGCCATATTCGCCACATCCAGGGAGAGTAGGGATTGAAAGCGCTGCAATTCATTATCCTGTTTGCCTTCGGCCTGGTGCTGATCTACGGCGTTGTCGGGCTTCCCCCCAAGGGGGACCACGAGGCCCCGGCCCAATTGGTGGAGAACCCGGCGGGCAACCCGGTGGCCGGAACGCACTACATCCAGCACGCTTATGAGGACACGCACACCCCGAACATGATCACCGCGGTCCTGGCAGACTACCGGAGCGTGGATACCCTGGGCGAGCTGATCGTGGTTTTCGCCGCCGGCATCGCCTGCATGTACATCCTGCGGAGAAGGGTCATATGAAAGCCCTGACCGGCAGCCCCATCATACAGCTCATCAGCCGCTGGATGGCCCCGGTGATACAGATATTCGCCCTGGCCGTCTTCTTCCACGGCCACTACAGCCCGGGAGGGGCCTTCCAGGCCGGGGTTCTATTGGCCTCCAGCGTTATTTTGCTGCGCATAGGCTGGGGAGCGGAGCTGAGCCAGATAACCGTTCCCACCCGGGTCACCGTGCCCGCCAGCGCCATCGGGGCCTTTATCTTTACCGGCACTGGGGTGCTGGCCATAACCTTCAGCGGCGGCTTCATGGATTATGGAGCGATCCTGGTTCCCGGACTGGTGGAGGCGGATGTTCGCTATTTCGGCATCCTGCTGGTGGAGATAGGGATCTTTATCGCGGTAATCACGGCCATAATCTCCATATACGACGATCTGGTGGGGTACTGATCCTATGCTGGAAATAGTGCAAGGCTACTATTCCTACATATTTCTGGTGGTTCTTTTCCTTATTGCCACCTACGGCATAATGATGAAGCAGAACCTGATGAAGAAGGTCATGGCCCTGAACATCATGCAGGTCTCCGCGATCCTGTTCTGGATCGTGGCAGCCTACAAGGAGGGGGCAACCGTGCCCATCCTGGATCCGGAGCTCGGCCTGCAGAACCCGGATCTCTACATGAATCCCCTTCCCCAGACCCTGATGCTCACCGCCATCGTGGTCGCGGTGGCCACACTGGGGGTCGCCTTTTCCCTGCTGGTGGCGATCTATCGCAGATACGGGACAATTGACGAGCCCACACTCTTGCAACGCATGCGGGAGGAACCCGAGGAATAGCAGCCGCTCGCAATAGCCGGCCGGGGCTTCGAGCTGAAAGCGTCCGGAGGAAGCGGCTCCGAGTGCCCGAGCCCGTTTTTGGAAGCAGTCACCCAAGAGGCAAAGCGCGATGACCTATCACATACCTGCGCTCATACCGGCCACCTATCTGCTGGCCTCCATAATCATCCCGCTTCTGGGCTACTGGAGGCGTTCCCTGTCCTTCTATCCCGCCCTGGCGGGAGGCCTGCTGACCGTGTTCTTCAGCGCCTGGGGGCTGCATGCGGTGATCACCGAGGGAGCGATCAGCTATCACCTGGGCGGCTGGGTCCCCCCGGTGGGGATCGAGCTGATGCTGGACCCCCTGTCCGCCTTCATCAGCCTGATAATCACCTCCATGGCCCTGCTCACCCTGTTCTACGCCTATCGCAACGTGCAGCAGGAGCTGCCGGACAAGGTCATGCCCTTCTACTCCCTGGCCATGCTCTTCATGGCCGGCCTCTCCGGCATGGCCATCACCGGCGACTTCTTCAACCTCTTCGTCTTCCTGGAAATCTCCGCCCTGGCCGGATACGCCCTGCTGGGCCTGGGGCACAAGAGGGCTCCCTTCTCCTCCTTCCGCTACCTCATCCTGGGAACAGCCGGAGCCTCCTTCTACCTGCTGGGGGTGGGCATCATCTACATAGCCACAGGCACCCTGAACATGATCGACGTCTCCCAGGTGCTGCCCTATGTGGACGATATGCGCCCCATGGTGGTGGGCATGATCCTCATCATCATGGGGGTGGTGATAAAGATGGGGATCTTTCCCATTCACCAGTGGCTGCCGGGGGCGTATACCCACTCTGCATCCACAGCCACCGTGCTGATCGCGCCCATAGGGACCAAGGTAGCGGCTTATATCCTGATCCGGGCCTTGACCATCTTCGATTTCCCACCCCTGTTGGACGCGTTAAGCTGGATAGCCGCCCTGAGCATTCTGGCCGGATCCATTCTGGCCATTTCCCAGACGAATATTAAGAGCATACTGGCCTATTCCTCGGTAGCCAATATCGGCTACATCACTCTAGGCATAGCCCTGGCCAACCCCATGGCTTATATTGGTGCTATGCTACATATCCTGATGCACGCCCTCATGAAAGTGGTGCTCTTTATGTCAGCCGGAGGGATACTCAATCAGATGGGAACTTTAAACATTTCCCGACTGCGGGGCTTCCCCTCTGTTATGCCCTGGACCGCCCTAGCCTTTTTTAT
>CAYSPQ010000176.1:0-4431 GCA_964432965.1 uncultured Desulfohalobiaceae bacterium | reverse complement strand
AGATCTTGTCTATCTCGTCCACATAGACTATCCCCTTGGAAGCGGCCTCCACATCGTAGTCCGAATTCTGCAAGAGCTGCACCAGAATGTTTTCCACGTCTTCGCCCACATATCCGGCTTCGGTAAGATTGGTGGCATCCGCGTGGGCAAAGGGAACCTGAAGAATGCGAGCCAGGGTCTGGGCCATCAGGGTCTTGCCACTTCCAGTTGGGCCCAGAAGCAAGATGTTGCTTTTGTCCAGCTGCACATCCTGTTGACTGGTCTCCTTGTAGGAGACCCGCTTGTAGTGGTTGTATACCGCCACGGACAGTATCCTCTTGGCCTCTTCCTGACCTATCACGTAATCGTCCATGGCCCTTTTGATCTCCGCTGGAGGAAGCAGGCCTCCCTCCTCGGTCTCGCCGCTTATCTTGTCCTGGGTAAGGATCTCGTTGCACAGTCCCACGCATTCGTCGCAAATGTATACATCGGGGCCGGCAATCAAGCGCTGCACATTCTCCTGCGTCTTGCCGCAGAAGGAGCAGCTTACCTCCACATTGTTCTCTTTTTCCGAATTCATATCCCAATATCTCTGCGACTTTTTTTCTTTCACGGAAACTGAGCCTGCTTGCTTTAGACGAGATCCTTGCGGGATTGCAGAACCGCATCGACAACCCCGTAGTCCTTGGCCTCCTGTGAGCTCATGAAGTAGTCTCTGTCCGTATCCGTCTCTACCTGCTCCAGAGATTGACCGGTGTGGCTGGCCAGGATCTCGTTCAAACGCCTCTTTAGTCTAATAATCTCTTTGGCCTGAATGTCAATGTCGGTAGCCTGGCCCTGGAAACCGCCCATGGGCTGATGCAACAACACCCTGCTATGGGGCAGGCCGTAGCGCATACCGGGAGCTCCGGCTGCCAGGAGGAGGGCTCCCATGCTGGAGGCCTGTCCCAGGCACAAAGTGGTTACCGGAGCGGAAATGTACTGCATGGTATCGTACACCGCCAGTCCCGCAGTAACCGATCCTCCCGGAGAGTTGATATAAAAGTTGATCTCCTTTTCCGGATCCTCGGATTCCAGAAAAAGCAGCTGGGCACAAAGCAAGTTGGCTATGGTGTCATCTATGGGTGTACCCAACAAGATGATACGGTCCTTGAGCAGCCTGGAATATATGTCGTAGGCCCTCTCCCCTCGTCCAGTAGTCTCTATGACAATAGGAATATTCATTCTTTTTTCTCCTGCTCGTTGCTTGCTGGGTCTTCTTCTGCCTCTTCACCGGAGGAATTAACTTCTCCGGATTCCTGGCTCTCTTCTTCCAGAGAATCCACTTCCTCAACCTGGGACAATTGATAGAGCCTCTCCATGGCCTTGTCCGCCAAAAGGCTGTCCTGCAGGGCCGGAATCAAGTTGTTCTGCTCATAGTATTCCTTTAGGGACTTGGGATCCTGTCCGTACTCCTGGGCCAAGCGCTGTAGCTGCATCTGTATTTCCTGATCGCTCACCGTGAGTTCTTCCCTCTTGGCTATCTCCAACAAAATGAGCTGTCTTTTGACGTTTTCCTCAGCCACAGGGCGGTACTCCTTTTGCAGTTCCTCCTTAGTGCCCAATGAATCAAGGCTCTTGCCCTGTCGCTCCATCTCCTGCTGTTTGGTATCCAGCAAGTACTCCAATTGATTTTGAACCATGGATTCCGGCAGGGAGACCTCCACCTGCGAAGCTAGCTGATCAAGGAGCTTCTTTTGCGCCCTGGATTTCTCCATGTTTTCCTGATAATTGCGCATGTTCTCAATCAGCTTCTGCCGCAGATCCTCTACGGAATCGGCACCCACCTTCTGGGCCAGTTCCGCGTCTATCTCGGGGAGGCTGTACTTCTTGACCACATTGAGCTGCACTTCCATATCCAGGGCTTTGCCCGCGAACTGCTCATTGAGAAAGTCCTCGGGGAAAGTTAGAGGTTTGGTGGTTTTTTCCCCGGGGCTTAACTCCTTAACGATCTCCTCGAAGTCCTGCAGCGATTGCCCCTGTCCTAGCGGCAACTCGAAGCCGGTGGATTGAATGTCCTGCAGGGGCTGACCATCCTCGTACGCCGCAAAATCAATCACCGCAACCTCCCCATCCTGGGGCGGACGATGCTCCTCAACCACCTCCAGAGTGCTGGAAGCCTGCTGCAACTGTTGCAGCATGTTCTGGATCTGCTCCTCGGTGGGCTCGGCCTTGCGCTTTTTCACGGTCAACCCGTGGTATTCGGGCAGCTCAACCTGGGGACGAACCTCGAAGTCGATACTGTATTTATACTCCCGGTCCCTTTGCATTTCCTCCTGGCTATCCAGGTTGAGGCCGGCCATGGGCTGCTCCCCCAACTCGCCGAAGATCTGGTTGAAGTGTACATTGAGCAAATCCTTTTGGGCCTGCTCGTAGATTTCCTGGCGAAAACGACTCTCCACATAGGAGGCGGGAACTTTGCCCTTGCGAAAGCCGGAAATCTTCAGATCCTTCTTGAACAGGGCCACAGTAGTATCCAGCGCGGCATTGACCTCCTCCGCGGGAACAGTAACATGAACCTTCTTCTGTACAGGAGAAACCTCTTCCACCTGATACTGCATTTTCTCCATGCCTCCTTATGTGTTGAAATACTTGCCAAAATCGCGCAAGTTGCGCTAAAGCTCTTTGCAACTCGTAGCATGAGTGCAGCAAAGGCAATTATTGTCCTTCAAACAACCGACAGACAGTTCTGCAGTTGTCCAACCTTGCTCCCTGTATCCAAGCTCCTTGCCCGAATTCCCGGTAATGACTAGCCGTGGGAACGAGAAAAGGGGTCCTGGGTCTGCTTGACTGGCAGCCCGCTTTACTCCAGGCATGGGAAAGTCGGGGTCAGCAGCGCCAAGTAGGTTCCAGCTTCCAGAAGTCAGATTGCCGGGGTAATCCGTATCTAAATGCTTGCTTCGAGCGACACGGGATACATTTGGGGATACGATGATTTTAAATATCCCCGAAAACTGGGCAGAGCCTCTAAACTGAGCGGCAAAACCGCTCAGTTTGGTTCATACAAAAAAAGACCTTTCAGGTGTCAACTGAAAAGTCTTGCCTTCTTCATGGTGCGAGGGGAGGGATTCGAACCCTCACGGCCTGGGCCACTGGATCCTAAGTCCAGCGCGTCTACCAATTCCGCCACCCTCGCGCAAAAAGGGCCTTGAGCCCTTCTGGTTCACTCGGGACAAAAGAGTCCATCCTGGTAAGGAGCAAATTGAAAAAGTAAATTTGCATGCTGGTTATGTCAATGGATATTGATTGCCCTGCCTAGCACTACAAAGGCATGAATCACTCCAGATCCTGTCTGTATTGCAGGGATTGTTTCAGGGTCTCCTTGTCCACGTACTTGAGATCCGAACCCACGGGGATGCCCTGGGCCAGCCTGGTGACTTTAACCCGGGGGTACTCTCCGGCTATCATATTCCGGATAAAGGATTCCGTCGCCTCGCTGTCCCTGGTGGAGCCCAAGGCAAGTATCAATTCCCGGATCAAACCCTCGCTCAACCGGTCCCGCAATCTGTCCAGCTCCAGGCTACCGGACTGCATTCCCTCCAGAGGGGACAGCAGCCCGCCCAGGGCCAGATACTTTCCCCGAAACAAGCCCGCCTCCTCGATGGCTAGAAAAGAATCCCAGTCCGGAACCAGACATATCACGTCCTCGTAGCGGGACGGCTCCCGGCAAATAGAGCAGGGGCTTTCATCCGCCAAAAGACCGCACCTGTCACAAACGCAAAGGGAATCGCGCAGATGTATTAGACTCTGCCCCATTCGCTGCACTTTTTCCTGGGGCATACTCAGAAGGGTCAAGGCGATGCGAAGACCGGACTTGGGACCCAATCCGGGAAGAGAAGCGAAATGATCCACCACATCCTGAAGCGCTTGGGGCAATCGTTGCACTTAACCTCCAGCAGATCCGACTTGAGATGTATTCACTCTTTTCCTCACTCTAATGGACCACAGAAACTGGGCGCGCCCCTAAAATTTCGGCTCGCGCTACATCATCTCCATACCGGGTATTTGCATCCCCCCGGTTAGCTTGGACATCTCGTTCTGCTTCATTTCCCTGGCCTTCTTCAAGGCCTCGTTGCTGGCGGCCAAAACAAGATCCTGCAACATCTCGGGATCTTCCGGATCCACCACCGAAGGATCTATCTTCACCTCCACCACTTCCATGGATCCGTTTACCGTGACCTGGACCATTCCGCCTCCCGCCGAGGCCTCCACGGTTTGATTGGCCAGCTGCTCCTGAATCTCGGCCATTTTCTTTTGCATCTGCTGGGCTTGCCTGAATATTTCCTGCATATACTTTCCCCTTTCCCTTTGCTTTGACTCAGGATTTCAACGCTTGCGCACCTCTACCACTTTGGCCCCGAATTCCTGCAGAACGCTCTGCACAGCCGGATCATTCATTACTTTCTCCTTGAG
>CAYSPQ010000175.1:0-4433 GCA_964432965.1 uncultured Desulfohalobiaceae bacterium | reverse complement strand
ATCTGGTGGTCACGCAGGGCACGGGCGACTATCTGGAACAGTTCGGCATCGAGACCAAGAAGGTGAACAAGGTCTATGAAGGCAGGCCCAACGTGATCGACCTGATCAAGAACAAGCAGCTACAGCTGGTCATCAACACCTCCTCGGGCAAGCTGACGGTTCAGGACTCCTCTTCCCTGCGCCAGGCAACCATCTTGTACAACATCCCCTACACCACCACGGTTGCCGGGGCCAGGGCCGTAGCCCACGCTTTGGAGCAGCGGCACAAGCATCAGGGCATGGAGGTAAAGAGCCTGCAGGAGTACTATTTGTAGGCTGTTGGAGCGGACATCAAGGATATAACCCGCGAAGGCACAAAGTCTGGGTGAGGACAATCTATCTCCCCCCATTGGGCAGCGGCCTCCGCGGTGCTCGTATTCCGGGAACGGACTTATGAAGGAATATTGCGGACTGATAGGTATTTACGGCCACAAGGAGGCCGCCCGCATGGCCTATTTCGGCCTCTATGCCCAGCAGCACAGGGGCCAGGAAAGCGCTGGCATCTCCACCTGGGATGGCTGGAAGCTGCGGGAACAGCGCGGAATGGGCCTTGTCCCGGAGGTTTTTCAAGAACGCCACCTGTCCAGGGAACTGAAGGGCGAGGTGGCCATGGGCCACATCCGGTATTCCACCTCGGGCGCGTCCCTGCTGCGCAATGCCCAGCCCTTCTTGATCACCTACCAAGGCCGTAACATGGCAGTTGCCCACAACGGGAACCTGGTAAACGGGGACAACCTACGGCAAAGACTGGAATCCACCGGGTCCCTTTTCCAGACCAACATGGACAGTGAAATATTTCTGCATCTGATAGCCAAGAACCTGGACAGTAGCCGCGTGGAGGACGCACTGATCAAGGCCTGCCAGGAAGTACGGGGGGCCTACAGCCTACTGCTGCAGGACAATCACAAGCTGATAGGTCTGAGGGATCCGCGGGGCTTCCGGCCGCTGGTTCTGGGGCGCGTGGGGGACGCATATGTCCTGGCCTCGGAGACTTGCGCTCTGGACCTATTGGAAGCCGAGTACTTGCGGGAAGTTGAGCCCGGGGAAATGGTGGCTCTGGAAAACGGCACCATCACCTCCCACTGGATCGAGCCCCAGGGGAGCAAGACGCGCAAATCCTGCATTTTCGAGCTCATCTATTTCGCCCGTCCGGATTCCACCGTGTTCGGGCAGAACGTGTATCTTGCCCGCAAGGAAATGGGGGCCCTTCTGGCTAGGGAGGCTCCGGTGGATGCGGACTTCTGCATGCCCTTCCCGGATTCCGGGGTGTACGCAGCTGTAGGGTAGGCCCAGAAATCGGGACTGCCCTACGAGAACGCCATGATCCGCAATCACTACGTGGGGCGCACCTTTATTCAACCTTCCCAGGACATGCGTGATTTCGGGGTCCGGATAAAGCTGAATCCGGTAAGGGATATGATCAAGGACAAAAGGATCGTGATCATAGAGGATTCCATTGTCCGAGGCACCACCATCCGGACCAGGATCAAGAATCTGAGGGAGTTGGGAGCCAGGGAGCTCCACCTCCGTGTGAGCTGCCCTCCCATCCGCTATCCCTGCTACTACGGAATAGACTTCTCCTCCAAGGGCGAGCTGATCGCCGCCAATCACAAGGTTCGAGACATTGGGCGCTTCATGGATCTGGACTCCCTGCACTATTTGAGCGTGGAGGGACTGCTTCGGGCGGTCAACGGAAACCAGGGATACTGCCTTGCCTGCTTTCAGGGGGACTACCCCACTTTACCGGGCAAGACCCGGAACAAGGCCTGCATGGAAGGGGAAACATGAGCCGCAGCGGAAATCGTGATTGGCTGGAGCTGGCCCGTCAGGTCCTGGACACCGAAGTGGAAGGAATCCATCAGGTGCGGAGCAACCTGGGGCAGGAATTCGAGAGGTCCCTGGAGCTTCTGGCAGGATCCAAGGGCAGGGTCTTTGTTACCGGAATCGGCAAGTCCGGTCTGGTGGGACGCAAGATTGCGGCCACCTTGAGCAGCACGGGAACTCCGGCCAGTTTTCTGCATCCCGTGGAGGGAGCCCACGGGGATCTGGGCATGCTCCGGGAAGGGGACGTGGTTATCGCCATCTCCAACAGCGGGGAGACCGACGAGCTGAATGCAGTTCTGCCCACCATGCTTTCCCTGGGCAGCCGCCTTATAGGGATGACTGCCAGGCCGAACTCCACCCTGGGAAGCATGTGCCACGAGGTATTAGACATAGCTGTGCCGCGGGAGGCCTGCACGCTGAATCTGGCACCGACTGCAAGTACCACTGCCACCCTGGCCCTGGGGGACGCCTTGGCTGTGGGACTGATAGAGTGGAAGGCCTTCGGCAGGGAGGACTTTCAACGCTATCATCCCGGTGGTGAATTGGGACGCCAGTTGAGCAGGGAAGTGGATCAGATCATGCATACATTGAATATTCCCTCTGTCCTCGAGGGAGAGAGCCTGCAGCGAGCCCTTCGCGTTATGGACTCCGGAGGCTTGGGTGCTGTTATGGTTCTGGACGGGCAAGGGAGAGTAACTGGAATCCTCACTGATGGGGATGTGCGAAGAATGATCTGTCACCGCAGCTTCTCCCTAAAGGACGAGGTGGAGGCTTACATGACGGTCCGGCCTCGCGTAGTGGAATCCGGCCAGAAGGCTGCGCTGGTTCTGGAGATGATGGAACAGAATGCGATCACCGTGCTGCCTGTAGTGAACGAGAGGAGGCGTCTGGCGGGGGTGGTTCACCTGCACGATCTGCTGGGCAAGGGCAGCATCTCCTTTCAGAACAGGAACAATGTCCAAAACGGCTAGACAATTTTTTAATCTGATTTATTCTTTTGCAAATAGTTTATTGTCTTGTGTTCCATTTCCTTTTAAAATATTTTCCCATGCATTAGTTGAAATCAAGGGCTTCCAGGGAAGCACAGATAGAAGTCCAAGAAGGACTTGAGAGAAGGGGAAATGAAACGGTTTCTTAAGTATTTCTCTATATTGTTCTTTGCGGCCATCGTTCTGGCTGCCGGCGCCGGAGCGGGGGTCTACTACTGGGCAGCCAGGGATCTGCCCACTCTGGAGAAGATAACCGACTACGAGCCCCATCTGACCACGACAGTTCAGGCGAGAGACGGCGAGGTGATGGGGTACCTGAGTAAAGAGCGCCGCTTCCAGCGATCCCTGGAGGAAATGTCCTCGCATGTGCCCAAGGCTTTTCTGGCTGCGGAGGACAGCAATTTTTACGAGCACAGGGCCATTGATTTCATGGGCATCTTGCGGGCCGCCTACAGGAACTTGATGGAAGGCGAGATAGTGCAGGGCGGAAGCACCATAACCCAGCAGGTGGTCAAATCCCTACTGCTCAGCCCGGAGCGCAGCTACCAGCGCAAGCTGAAGGAAGCCATCCTCGCCTATCGCCTGGAAAGCTACTTGAGCAAGGACGAAATACTCACCATCTACTTGAACCAGATCTATCTGGGGCAGCGAGCCTATGGGGTGGAGGCTGCCGCCAGGAAGTACTTCAACAAGCACGCGGACGAGCTTACTCTGTCGGAATCCGCTATGCTCGCCGGGCTTCCCACTGCCCCCAGCCTGTACAATCCCTTCAGAAACGAAGAAAGAGCCAAACAACGCCAGCAGTATGTATTGCGCCAGATGCTGGACAAGGAATGGATCACTTCGGATCAATACGAGCAGGCTGTAGAGGAATCTATTGAACTGCGGACCGAGCCGGATCCCACCTGGAATCTGGCGCCGTCCTATCTGGAGGAGGTGCGGCGCTGGCTAGTGGATGAATACGGGGAAGAAAAGGTCTACCGCGGCGGTTTACAGGTCAGGACCGCCATGGACATCGAACATCAGGAGGCGGCGCAGGAGGCGCTGGAGAGCGGTCTGGAGGCTTCCACCAAGCGCCGCGGTTGGAGGGGCCCCTTAGAGAACCTGAGCGCGGAGGAGGCCTCTGATCTCCTTTCCGGGCAGGATACGCAAAAGATGAAAGAAGACCTGCGCGAAGGGGAGTGGATAAGGGTTGTGGTTGACTCCGTGCGCGAGGACGGGGCCAGGGCCAGTTTCGCGAACGAGACAGCCTGGCTGGATGTCTCCGAAATGAGTTGGTGCCGCGAGCCCGATCCCTCCAAGGCTCCCGAGGATGTCCCTCCTGTACATGACGCCCGCGAGGTTCTCCAAGAAGGGGATCTGGTGTGGGCCTCTTATATGGAGGAGATCGAAGAAGGACCGGAAAGCTGGAGACTGAGACTGGAGCAGCGTCCCTTGGTGCAGGGCGGCTTTTTTGCCATGGAGCCGGACGATGGAGCGGTCCGGGCCCTGGTCGGGGGATACGACTACAGCACGAGCCAGTTCAATCGGGCCACCCAGGCCAAGAGGCAACCGGGCTCCGCCTTCAAGCCCTTCGTCTTC
>CAYSPQ010000174.1:0-4458 GCA_964432965.1 uncultured Desulfohalobiaceae bacterium | reverse complement strand
ATTTTTCTCCCCAGTCTCCTCCAGCCCAGGTAGCGCACTTCCCCTGTGCTGTCCTTCCCCACGATCATGTACGGCCCGGCCGGAGCCACGCCAAAGCAGAAGGTAAAGCCCGGGGGAAGCCGGGAAAAGATCTGTCCCACCTCCCGGTCCACCCGGGCGGTGGCTTCCAGGCCCCTGCCCACCAAAAGCAACAGGACAAAGGCGTAGGTCTTTTTGACCAGCTTGCTTCCGGGAGCGATCTCGGGGTATTTCTTGTGGTCCATTGTCCTTCTCCGATTTGCCCGGCTAGTGTCTTGTCCTATTCATATCTCGCAAAAGAAATACATAGGCAACTACCTGTATAGAAGAGACGAAAACGAGGATTCGACTCGGACAAGTCACTAGTCCGCCCTATTTTACCCGCTCCAGAATCTGCAATCCTTCTTGTTCCTCCATATCCGTTTCCGCCCTGTTTTGGGCATTCTTCCAGGCCTCGGCCATTATATAGGAGGGAATCCTGGATGCTGCAGGCTCCGGAATTGCCCGGACCGCGCTTTCCCAGAGCTGCAGGAGCCTTTCCACCCCCTTGCCGGCACGCTCCTGCTGCGGTGTAGCACAATATTCCTCCATACCGGAGACTGCCAGCAGCAGATCCTCCGGCGGGAGAGCGTTCTTTTCCTGCGCCAGGGCCAGGGCCCCGGGAGTAAGCTTGCCCAGAAACACGACCCGGTTTATGCTCGTGATCTTCTCCAGTTCCTCGGAGAGAATGCGGGTTATGGCCGGAGGCGCGTTTGCGGCGGCAATGGAGGACAGGACCACAGCGTTGACCAGGGCCAGGCTGTGCCTTTTGCTCCGGGGACGCTGGAGGAAGGGGTGCAGGTGCTGGCGCACCAGATCCAGGGAGGCGCCGGCGAAAGCGTTTTTCATGGGGCCGTATTCCGGATCCAGATAGGCGGCAAGGGAATTGTCCATAGCCAGAAGGGCGGATTGCGCTGCGCAACTGCGGGAACAGGCGGGAGTGGTTCCCTGGTCCAGGATCACCACGTCCGGATAGAAAGATTCCGAGACCAGGTGCCGGTTGTCCAGGCAGAGGGTGTTTGCCGCCTCGGCTCCGGAGAGGCAGCAGGCGGGCACAAGGAGAAAGGGGTACGGGCTCTGGGCAAGAGGGGCGCCCCGGAAGAAGGAATAAAGGGTGCTGGTCCCTTCCGAGACCAGCACATTGGCTGCCCGGGCCACGTCCGCGGCTTTCGAGTTGCCCAGGGCGAGGAAGGAGTCGCATCCCCGCATGCGGAACAGCTCCGCCGCTTCCCTGGCCAGGCCGATCCCGGCGTAGTCGCGCACCTCGTCGTAGATGCCCCCCAGGGGATAGCCGGAATCGCGGAAGGCACGGACCAGGGTTTTGTGCAGGCCGCGTTGAACCGTCTTCCGGCTGGCTACAACCAGGGGCTTGCCGGAGTCATGGCTGGACAGCTCCGCAGGGATGCTTTCCAGGGCGCACTTGCCGGAGATGATCTTGGGATGAGCCAGGAACTGGTAATCGTACATGCAGGTTATGTGTCCTTGCCCTTGTTTGCCGTGTTCTTTTCCAGGTATGCGCAGGCATTTTCCATGTTGATCGCCAAACAGGCTATGGGAAGATTTTCCACGCCCTGTTAGGGCCTGTTACTTGATCTCTATCCCCAACCTGCGAAGGGTCTTTTGCGTGGGCACTCCGTTCTGGTCGTAACCCCGCCTTCGATAGTATCTCTTCAGCATGGGTTCCAGGGGCACGGTCCTTTCCGCAGCGTCGCAGTTGCGGCCCTCGGTGAGCAGGCGGCGGGGAAGCGTGTCGTCCTTTCTGGATATGCCCTCCCGGGTGTTCATATAGCGCTCCAGCACGTGCACCCTCTCCCCGGCCTGGTAGAAGTCGAGCATGTTCCAGTAGGGAATGTATCTCCTCCCCACGACAGCGTGCCAGAGCTCCGGCCAGAGGCTGACATCCATCAGGTTCAGGGCCAGGCGGGAGAAGTTCTGGTTCAGTATTTTTATGGCAAATCCGGGTGTAAAGCGGATAAGAGGCGGCTCCAGGAAAACGGCGAAGGCTGTGAACAGGCAGATGTGCAGCGAGTTCACCGCGGCGAAGACGTCTTCCATGAATTTGACCATGTAGGGCTTGTTGCGCAGGGCGTAGGGATCGGCCATGCCGAACATGGCCTCCAGCCCCACCATGTATGCGGACAGATGGCAGCCGCCCCTGTTGGCAGTGGCATAGGAGAGGCCCTGCCCGAAGGAGCCCCGCGGGTCGTAGCCCGGCAGCTCCATCCCCTTGACCTGCATGGCGAAGTCCTCTCCGCCGTATTTCCTGGAGGCCAAGCGACACCCTTCGGCCAGGTCGTGGCCTAGGCCGCGGCGAAAGGCTATCTCCCGGATTGTTTCGCTCAGGCCTTCCGAGGAGCCGAATTTCAGGCAGCTGGAGATCAAGCCCTTTTCCGAGGCCTCCATGGCCCAGCCCAGAGTGCCGCCCGTGGATATGGTATCCATTCCGTATTCCGAGCAGAGCTCGTTCAGGTCGGAAATGATCTCGGGATCGAAGATATCCAGGTTGGAGCCGATGAGGGTGACGGTTTCGTATTCGGGCACATGACGCTTTTCCCCCCGGATGGTGCCCTCGTGGCCGCAGCGGATGGCGCACGGCCTGCACACGTCGTGCCGGGTATGGAACCTTTCCGCCATGGTCTCCCCGGAAATCTT
This sequence comes from uncultured Desulfohalobiaceae bacterium, assembly GCA_964432965.1. Classification (GTDB taxonomy): domain Bacteria; phylum Desulfobacterota; class Desulfovibrionia; order Desulfovibrionales; family Desulfothermaceae; genus JAIPDU01. The sequence goes on along the minus strand of CAYSPQ010000174.1, from coordinate 1,749 downwards.
GCGGGCCCAGCCGTGGCTGCCTCCGGTAAAGTTCCTCACCGGCAGGATGCCGGCTGCGTTGGATATGTTGATATTGGCATTAGTGCCGTAGTCGCGCCAGGAGCCGGCGGTGACGGGGTTGTTGTTGATGTAGGCCAAAAGGCGCCGGTTGGCGCGCTGGAAACGCTTCTTGTCCGCAGGAGCGATCCTGTATTCCCTGCCCTTGGCCACAATTCCCTTGACCTTCTTGGAGCCCAGTACCGCCCCTGCACCGCCCCTGCCCAGGAAGCGGTTCCCGGAGCGGATGTTGGCAAAGCGGACCAGGTTCTCCCCTGCCTGCCCTATGACCAGCGCTCCGGAGCCTTCCTCCAGGAGGGCTGTCTCAGACTCCGCGGTTCCCTTGCCCCAGATCCCGTCCGCGTCCGCGATTTCCGCCCCCTGCGAATCTAGCCGCAGGTAGACCGGAGAGGGGGCTTCTCCCTGCAGGATTAGGGCGTCCCAGCCGGAGGTCTTCACCGCCATGCCGAAGGGTCCTCCGCAGGAGCAGGAGAGCATGAGCCCGGTAAGCGGGGACTTGGTGACCGCCTCGAACCTGCCGGAGCAGGGGATGCCGGTGCCCATGAGCACTCCCATGGTAAAGACGATTACGTTCTCCGGGCCCAGGGGATCTATCCCGGGGCGCAGCCGGTCGTAGAGGAGCTTGAGCCCGGTGCCCTTTCCCCCCAGGTAAAGGCGCCGGTCCTCTTGGCTGATGCTACACACGGAAAAGCTGCCCTGGGAAAGATCCACTTCCAGTACCTGGTTGCTCGGCCCGGTTATCTCCTGCTTCATGGCGGTCAGGCCCCCTTGTCTTTTGCCTGCAGCAGGCACATTGTACGGCAAATGGGAAAAGGTTCAACCCCCTAGCGAAACAAAATCCTTTTTCTTGTGCTTGTCCCCCGAGTTTGGCATGTGCCTTGCTGCCTGTTATTTGTCTACAGCTGGATTCCTGTCTGACCTTCTGTCCTCTGCGCCTGCAAAAAGAGTTTTTGCAGGCGCGTCTGGAAAGGCAAGCAAGAGAACCGGTGGATTGCCTCCCCGATTTTTTGTTTCCTTTCGGAAAAAAGAAATGTTAGCTGCTTCCCAGGGGTAAACTTTGTTCCTTGCAAACTCCCTGCCGCTTGCCTGCGGCTTACACATACAGAGGTCAAGGTGAGAAAATGCTTTCTTCGCGCCATTTTTTGTCCCGCATTGTCCTGATCGCTGCCGCTGCCTTGCTTCTTGGCTGTCCGGTCCAGGACCGGGCCCAGGCCGAGGTGGAGGTCAAGAACAGCTATACCTACAACGCAACGGACAGTCCCCATGCGGACCCCAATGCCTTTATTTCCGACGCTCCCGGGGAGATCGATTTCGAACCCAATGCCACCCTGGAGGCGGAAGTGGATTTTGAGGAAGAGGTCTGGGATAACTGGAGCGAGTGGCACGAGGCTGCAATCGAGGACTACGGCTTGGAGCCCCTGTCCACTCTGACTTTGGGAAGCAGCGGTTACAACGCAACCCTGAAGGAAGGCTCCAGAGTGATAAACACCGGAGAGTCGGACGCAATCACCGCCCTGGGCGAGGTTGACATAGAGCTGAAAGAGGATTCTCTGGCTCACGGTCCCTGGGCGGGTATCGCCGTGGAGAATATTGCCCAGGGCTCGCTTGACTCCAGCGTGGACAATCTGGGGCGAATAGGCACTTATAAGCACCAAAACGGCACGCAAATAGCCAGCGATTTCGGCATCTGGG
>CAYSPQ010000173.1:0-4465 GCA_964432965.1 uncultured Desulfohalobiaceae bacterium | reverse complement strand
AGTGGCTCAGCTCAGAAAATTATCACCCCTCTACTCCACGCAGGGCTAGACCTGTTGCTACCGCAAATTGTGGCCCAGATGAATCCAGGTAAGCAGGATCAAAATAGCGCTCGCTATAGGATATATTGCGCAAGGGATTAATATGTTCCACCTCTAGATTCAGCTCCTTGGCGAAAGCTTCCTTTATTCCGGGAAGTAAACTTCCGCCACCAGCCAGATAAAGTTTGCTTACTTCCTCTTTTGTTCCATGCTCCTGCGCGTTCTGATAAAGAGTGATCAGTCTTTGAACATCATCTGTCCAGGAAGCGAATGTATCCCTTATTTCCCGCGTCACCTTGCTCCAGTTCTGTGTATCCGTCTGATCCGTGCCTGACAGTTTTATCCGTTCCGCACTTGTCAAGTCTACATCAAGGCCTTGGGCTATGATTCTGGTGATCTGTTCTCCTCCAATGCTCATGTCACGTATGAACTGGGGATAGCCTTGGGCGTAGACCGCAAAAATACTGCTGGTGCTGCCAATATCCAGTATGTATGCAGGTTCTGAGGCGCGTTCGGGATAATTGAACTCGAAGCAGTTGCAGAGGGCGAAACCCTCGATATCCACGATATTCAGAGACAGGGACGCTGTTTGAAAAAATTCGCGAATGTCGTCGACGACCGACATTTTGCTGGCAACTAAAACAGTTTTGATGCTTTGGCCATCCGAGTCAGTATCCAGAAACTGGTAATCCAGGTAAACCTCGTTAAGATCAAAGGGGAAGTTATAATCTCTGGCATGCTGTTTTATGGCGCTATCCATGTCCTGATTTTGGGCCGACAAGGAGAAGTGCTTTATTATTACTCCATGACCGGCCAAGGCGCTTACCACCTTTTTTTCGCTTATGCCAAGGTTATTCCAGATGTCATTCATCTTGGAGGCTGCCATTGCTCTGTTCTGATTCTCCTCCTGTTTCCAGAGAAATCGCCCCAAGCTGGCAAGCTCTGTTTTTTTTCGTTTGGGCTGCAGTTGAACCAGTTTGGCCCAGCGGTTACCCAAATCCACTCCAGGTGCGCTGCTTTTTTGGCTAAAGATGGACTTCATACGCGTATTACTCTAAACAATCTATTTTTGTTGAGGCCTGATGGTCAACACCGGAACACTAGAGCTTTTTACCACCCTTTCGGCTACTGATCCAAACAAGATCCTGTCTATCCCCTTGCGACCGTGCGTTCCCATTACAATAACATCCCTGTCGAACTCCCTAGCGTAGGAGATGATCTCTTCTGCAGCATACCCAGTAAGAACCTTTCCCTGTACCGGCACCTCGGAAAAGTTGTCCTGGATAAATTGACTCATTGTGTTTTCGGCTCCTTGAATTATTTCTCCCACGAAGCCATCAATGGAGCTGGGGGCTACTTGAAGACCCACATACTGAGACATGGAGGGCACGATGTACAACACATGAATTTGGCCCTGAAAGGCTTTAGCCAATGAATTGGCGTAGTTGGCCACTTGAGGGCTGAAATCCGAAAAATCCACCGTGCAAAGGATCTTTTCCAGTCTGGCCATACTATCTTCCTGGGGAGATTGAAGCTGTATTCAGCTTTTTTCTTTTTCGGGATCTGCCTTGTTCTCCAGTGAGATAATTCTGCAGATCAACCCTGAGGTGGAATAGCCCTCTAAGAGGGGCAGGCTATAAACCTTGCCTTCAGCTTTTCTTTCCACGATTTCGCGGCCCACGATTTGTTCCCGGGGCCAGTCACCTCCCTTGACCAAGACATCTGGGAGGATGGCACTAATTGTTTGCAGAGGAGTTTCCTCGTGGAATACAATAATAAAGTCAACACATTGCAGGGAAGAGAGGACAAAAGCTCTGTCCCTCTCAATATTAATTGGTCGTTTATCTCCCTTGAGCTGCTGGACGGAATAATCTGAGTTCAGACCTATAACCAAGATGTCACCCAAGGATTTGGCTCGGCAAAGATAGTTGATATGCCCGGGGTGCAATATATCAAAGCATCCGTTGGTAAACACCACCCTGGAGTTCGGAAAATAGCGCTTTTTTTTCTCTAGAAATTCTTCCGTGCTGACGAACTTGCTCAAAAATTCGTCCTGAAGCATATGATTTTGGTCAAAAACTTGAAAGTATAAAAATTATGGGAGTATATACAGAATTAATATGTTAATCTAAAAAATTGGTTTTTGCAAGAAAATTGTTTGTAAAAAAGCTTCCCAGTGATTAGCAAAGCACAAGAAAGAGAATCAAGAAGCAATTTTTCTGAAACGGGCGGAATGGTGAATACAAATACTTTTTAACTCTGCAATAATTTTTCGAGAAAGTCAATATGGTTAGCTTATGAATAAAGCAATACCCTAGGTTTGAAGTCCCGAATATAGGCTCAAGGAATCTTCGGATCTTGAAAGGCTTTTGGCAGTTGCTGGCAGCTTGAATAGTATTTGTTGAATTAGGGGTTCCAGGCTCTGGCGTTGTGTTGCGGATATGGGAACAGCGTAAGGAAAAAGATTGGCCAGTGGATCCTTGTCTTGTTCTTGAACTAGGTCCCATTTGTTCAAGGCTTGGATTCTCGGCATCCAGTTGAGTCCCATATCTTGAAGAATATTGTCCACTGCCTGCACCTGGTTTTCCACTTCCCTGTGGCTTGCGTCCGCCACTTGAATCAAAAGGTCGGCAGCGTGCAACTCCTCCAGGGTGGCCAAGAAGGATTCTTTCAGGTTTTCCGGAAGGTAGTTGATGAACCCTACCGTGTCGGTCAATATTATTTCCCGGTCCTGGGGAAAGCGCAATCTTCTGCTTGTAGGATCTAGAGTGGCAAACAGGTGATCCGCTGTATGGATCTCGCTGTTGGTCAGGGTGTTCATCAACGTGGATTTGCCGGCGTTGGTGTAGCCCACCAAGGCTACAATGGGCAATCCTGCGGAATTGCGGCGTTGTCTAGTATGCTCCCTGTTTTGCCGGATCTTTTTAAGCTCCTTGCTGATCTTGGTCTTCCTTTCCGAAATGCGCCTCTTGTCCAGTTCGAGCTTGGTTTCTCCTGGACCCCTTCCACCTATGCCACCGCTTAGTCGGCTGAACGCCCGATTGGCATCCATTAGTCGGGGAAGCGTGTAGTTCAGCTGGGCGAGTTCCACCTGGAGCTTGCCAGCCCTGCTCCTTGCGTGCTGGGCAAAGATGTCCAGGATTATCTGGGTTCTATCCAGGATCTTTCGTTCGGTTATGCGCGAAAGATTGCGCAATTGGCTTGGGGTGAGCTCGCGATCAAATACCAGTGTGGAGGAAGAGGTCTGCAGAGCGAATATCTCCAATTCGGCCAATTTTCCCTTGCCCAATATGTGCTTGGGGTGGATCCGGCTCACTCGCTGAATCATGCTGCCGGTAACCTGCAAGCCGGCAGTATGGACAAGCTCCTGAAGCTCTTGCAGGGAATTTTCCTGAACTCCCTTGGGAGTTGTGTCCACGCTCAAAAGAATGGCTCGTTCGCTGGAGGGAGAGGGGATTGCGTCGGGTTGCACCCTAGAGAATTCTTTTTCCAGGGCCTCCACTTGACTGGTGAAGTCTATGTCAGCTTGGTCCCAGGGTATTTGCGGGGAAAAGTGATAAAGCTGATCTTCTTTATTGGTGGGCATGAGATGGGCCCACTGAAAATCTCGCGGTCCTCCCTGAGCATCTACTGTTAATACGGAAACGGAGTCCAGTCTCAGGAAAACAAGATCCATTAGATCATCTTCAGTCAAACCAGAGGCACCTAGGTGGGTATGCAAAAGCCGAAGGCCACGCAAGCGTCCGGTTTGCTCTCGTTGCCGGCCCAATTCCGGAATAACGATCTGGTCCTTGTCGCCTACTATGATCATGAAGGGCCGACCCAAACGGTCCAGCAAAAGGCCCAGTTGGCGACCCGTGTTCCAGCTTAGAGCTGCCAGCTCTCTGGCTTGGTCCTTGCTATAACCCCCGATTTCCGTGTAACGCCTACGATATAATCTAGACAGGGCCTTTATTTGACTGGGCTTCAATCCTGCCGTATTCCCCCACAATTTTTCCGCTATACCCTTCACCTCCTGTTTGATTTGGCCTATCTGTTCTCCCTTACCGTAGTCCTTCTCTCAGTTAAATAGTATATTGTGAGCATTTTGATCAGCCACGTAGGTTTTTTATTGATCCGTACCAAGGCCCCTAGCTATCATGCTATCATAGAGCGAAGTCATGGAAAAGGCGTATGCCGCAGCTTCTTTGCGGAAGGCAAGGCCCACGAGGTTGTTGTTCTCCTTCATCTCTTGCAGGAAAGTCTGGTAAAAGCTTGGATCGGGCTATACACACAAGCTGTGAAAGTTTTTGGCTGCTGCACGCAAAAGAGTGGGCCCGCCTATGTCTATTTCCTCCACCAGTTCCTTGTCGGAAAGGTTGCGTTCCAAGGCTCCGGCAAAATCGTACAGATTGACGCAAACCAGGTCAAAGGGCTGGATGCCCAT
>CAYSPQ010000172.1:0-4470 GCA_964432965.1 uncultured Desulfohalobiaceae bacterium | reverse complement strand
CAGCAATTTCGGCCGTCTCTTAAGTGACTTTCTCGAAAAGTAATATCATGCATCTTTGTCATGAACGGCTGGATCAGCTCTGCAGGATTTTTTTCAATTTGGCTTTTGCTCGCCTCAGCCTAGTTTTAACCGTCTCATGGGGAACCTTGAAGATTTCTTCGAGCTCGACGAGGCTGTAGCCTTCAACCAAGCGCATCAGAACAAGGGACCGGCTTTCTGGGTCCAGGGCACGCAGAGCTTGGCGGAGGCGTCTCTGATCCGCAGCCCTTTGAGCCATTAGCACCGGGTCGCCCTCCTCAGCTTCCAAGTCATCCATTTGAGGGTTCGAGGCAGAAAGAAAATTCTCAGGACGCCTTACCTTCTTTCTCTGCATATCTAAAAACTGTCTGTAAAGGGCCTTTTTCAGCCAAGGTCCCAACAGTTGCACTTCCTGCATTTGCCCTGTTTTCGGATAAAGCCGAACAAGTAGGTCCTGAACCAGGTCCTCTGCCTCATCAGAACTTCCGGTCAGGCGCCAAGCAACTTGAAAAAGGGAATTCATATGAGGCTCGACCAATCTCTGAAAGACCACTTTCCGCTTCCGTAATTCTAGTGGCATGGAGCCTCGCAGTTGATACTATCTCAAGCTCCTGCGTAATCATCAATTAACAGGAAATAGCCTGATCTGTTTACATAGAATTTTCAAACTTATCACCCAGGGATTGAAAGCGAACAGTGCTTTAAGCCTCCATTGACAGTCCCATCCCTGTATCTTGAGCCATTCTCCAGTTCAGACAGCATCAGAATACCTGCTGTATCCCACACATAAACCTGTTTCTCTCATAGCTATATCTGGAAAAGTTGGAATCATTGTCCGTATGGATCCATTCTGCAAACCCGATTAAATTGGAGGAAAACTCGTATTCCCCGCGAAGCGAGAACCGGAGCCGGTCATCTTCTCTCTTCTCCTCTAAAATTTCGTCGTCAAGTTCCATACGGTTTTCCTCGGAATATAGACTTTTTCTGTACTGAGCATAAAGCAGAAGAGCCCACTGATGCCCTAACTGATAGTCCACTCCAGCATGAATATCTATGCGAAGAGGAGAATAACTAAAGAATTCCTCCTGTACGCTCAGATCATCCCGATTATTGTACTCAAAACCCTTGCCTGTGTAAGCTTTCCCTTGGGGGATGCTACGCTTCAGTTGAGCTCGCAGTCGATTTCTTACTCCGGTCAAATAGTCATAGTCGCTGCCGCCCTCGATCCAGCTGAGCCTGTTGACAAGCTCTAGCCTATATTCATCCAAGCTACGCTCTCCTTTTAAGCTCAGTTCGGGCTGGACAGCGTAAACACCGTCCTCTGCTAGTTCTACTGTTGTGCGTGCGCCCAAGCTCGTATGCCACCTTTCGTGTTGCTTGAGACGACTGATTCCTGCAGCAAAAGATCCAAAGCTGTAATCGGTTTCACTTGCATAAAGTAGCGTAAAGGCATCCGCATCCAAACGAATCCCTTCAGATCTGTCCCCAGACACATACACGCTTGATAAACCGAAGAGCTCGGTGAACATGTCACCCTCTTCGCTCACATCCCGAAAGCCATCCTCGGGGGCAAGAACAACATTGTCGTCGTAACCGACTGAGGCAGACAAAATAGCGTATCCCCGCTCAAGTATAGGTGCTGCTTCCTTCGGGTCTAGCTCTTCGAGCTTTTGTGCAGCAAGCCCTCCTGTCGCCGATTCTTCTGCAGCATCCACTGCGCGGGAATAGTAGTCCAGAGCCGCCTCCCTGTTTTCTTGAGCTTCCGCAACAAGGCCCAGGTTGTATAAAGCCAAATGACGCCATTGCGGATTCTCGGCCAGAAGTAAAAACTCCTGTTCAGCTTGTTCGTATTGGCCTAGTCTGTAATTGGTAACACCCAGATTGTAGCGAAGATTGGGGGTTTGGACACCTTCCGCCTCCGCCTGCCTGAAGTATTGTACAGCTCTGTGGTAATCGCCTTCCTTAAACGCTTGAATGCCGGCCTCATGCGCTTCGGAGGCAAAGGCCGGCATTGCCGTAAAACTTATTCCCAAAATGAGGACAAGGCTCAGGAACCTACGCGCAACTTCTGTCCGCAACAACTCCCTCCCCGGAATGAGCTACATGAGGTAAGCAGAAACACATTCACGGAGCCTGACCGCGTCGAGCCAGGAATCTACAAATAAAGAAGCCCCGCTAACGCTCAAGCTGATCCAATCTTTGTTGTTACCTGTTAGGCCCCCTATCTCCTGCCCTGTCAGAAGGCCTCCTATCTCTCACATCTTCATCCCGTTTCTGCTCACGGGCCTCTTCTGCCCGTTCCTTTGCTCTCTCTCTAGCTTCCTCGCCTCTGTCCTTGCCCCTCTCCCGGGCTTCTTCTGCCCGTTCTTGGCCGAACTCCCTGCCTTTTTCCCTGGCTTCGTTCGCTGTTTCCAAGCCCTTTCTAGAGCTCTCTACACCCTGTTCAGAAGCGGACTCCGGGAGCGTTATTCTCCTGTCCACCTCCTCGGGCGTCTGGCCCGGTTCCACCACATCCATCGTATCCTGCCCCGTTGCCTCATTCTGAGCAAGGGCTGGTGTTACTGAGATCAGCCCCGCCATAAGCAGAGCGAAACCAATGAGCATGATGCTTCTTTTCATAATACGTCTCCTTGATAGTTTTTTCAAATTTCAGTCCCTTTTCCCTCATTACTTTTTGGCGGTTTCACATGGACACTGACTATTTCTTCTCTGCTGTCATAGCGATAGCCCACTCGAATAATTCCACTGGATTCGTTCCTGAGCTTTACGGGCAGCTCCAGGAGATTCCTCCCCTGCACTAGGTCCGTCTTCCACTGCACGCTTCTGCGGTCAGGAAAACCTTTCAAGTCAATCTTTCCCTCCAGATCCACGGTCAGAATGGCATCCCGCCGGTCCCGCTTCGTTTCTATTAGGATCCACACACTGTCTTCCTGGCTTTCGGACACCACAACCTCAATGGGCTGCTGCATAGCCGGGTCATGATATGTAGCGAAGTGGACGAAATACCCTGCGAAAAAAATTGCCAGCATTGCTGCTGCAACAGAAAACCCCCTGAAGATACGTTTCCTACGCTGATAGTGGTAGCGGCTGATCGCCCTGTCAGTCGCTTTGTCTGCGAATCCCTGGTCAGGTAGCGGAACTTGCTCCTCCTTCAGTGCACGGCTCAAAAGTAGATCGCTGCAATATTCTCGACATAGCTCGCAATCGCGCAAGTGTGCCCTAATTTCCGGGTTCTCCTCCAGCGTTCTTATCTCACGAAGCTGATGAGCTATTTTTTGTCTGCATTCCCGACAATTCATATGCCCCCCTTCAACTACTATGACGTATAATCCACGAAATTGGGGTCAGGTGTATACAAATATGGTTACCGTAAATTCTGAACACAGGTTGAGAGTGGTCCAGCGAACAGCCTGATTGGACACAATTTGAAGTAGGTCTTGTTGGCTGATCTAGATTCAAGCTTAGGTTTGGGGGTATACAAGTCAAGGGAAGCCTGTAAATAGGCGGAGGTTCCAGCGGAGGGGCAAAACGAATAAACAGCCCTACGTATTTTAACTAGGTGAATTCACGTATGGCACAGCGACACATGCGAGGCAAAAGATTAGATAGCATAGCCACATAACGTGCCATATCCCTCTCTGACGCAGATTGCAACCTACCTCAGCTAATTGTTTTCATGAGAACTTCTCTCACCCCGCACCATCACCAAGCCTCGTTTAAGTAGCTAGTCTGATTTTGTAAAGGACTGGCAAAAAAGATTTTCTTTTATATTGCATACCACTGAATGCTCAGTCAATAATAAAGGAAACATTCCACGGTTGCGAAGAGCTTGACTGGACTTTCAGGAATCTTTCCCTTTTCCTTAGAAAAATCCCGGTATATCAACGTGTTAACCCTTGGCTATATGTAGAACCCATGGCTTTTAACATATCGAGCTAGATACACACAGGTATTCCTGCAGACCAACCGCCACAAGCCTGTGCCCCAACACAATCCCTGCCTGTCCCATGTGCTGTCCTTTTCCACCCACTACACCACGGGCCTTCTCAAGCCTGCACTGGAGCTATTGAACCGGATATACCGCAAGGGCTATGCCTACAAGAAGACCCAGAGTGTTGCTGACTGCACTGGAACAGGAGAAAGGGAGGCGTTTGAGCCTGATGGATCCGGACCCGGATACGAAGATCGCCAGGAAGGGACTGATGAACGCCACTGACAACTTTCCAGTATGCGGTCCCCATTCCTGGGAATTCTTTTTAAATAAAATTATCACGGTATGTTGGATTGTTATAAGTTTTTGACACTTGATTTTTTTTACCACTTTGTTATATTGACTTTAATGCAAACTTCGTGAACAAGGCGAAACAGTAATGGAGAAATAGACGGAGAGGAAAAGAATGGAAAAACGCACTGGTTCGGCAATAGTCTCGTTCTATAGAATCAGCTGAAAAC
>CAYSPQ010000171.1:0-4471 GCA_964432965.1 uncultured Desulfohalobiaceae bacterium | reverse complement strand
TATCTACAGGGGCTAAAGGAAAACGTTATCGTGGGTCGAATCGTTCCCGCTGGCACAGGTTTTCGTCCCTACATGAATATACAGGCTGAGGTCCCTGAACAGCCGGAGAAAATGGAGAGCTTCTGGAGTGACTTGGAAGGTGCCGGGGAAGAGATGGACAGGGAGTAAATAGCCAAGCCGCCAAAATCGACGGCCTCGAGTCCGATAGATTCGGGGCCGTCGATTTATGTCCGCTCTAATTGATTGACAGGGAAAAAAATTTGTATTACTCAACAAATCTTTTGCAGGTCAAAACACGGAGACAACTATGCCCACACTGAACCAGCTGATCAACAAGAAGCGGAAGAAGGTGATCAGCAGCAATAAGCGGGCAGCCTTGGAAAAATGCCCTCAAAGGCGGGGGGTGTGCGTGCGCGTGTTTACCACCACGCCCAAGAAGCCCAATTCCGCTCTGCGCAAGGTGGCCAGAGTGAGACTTACCAACGGAATTGAAGTCACATCCTATATTCCGGGTGAGGGCCACAATCTGCAGGAGCACTCTGTGGTTCTGGTCCGCGGAGGGCGCGTGAAGGATCTGCCCGGAGTGCGCTATACCGTTATTCGGGGAGCCTTGGATACCGCCGGGGTTCAGAACAGGCAGCAGAGCCGCTCCAAGTACGGCGCGAAGCGGCCCAAATAAAGCCAAAGGAGACGGAGATGCCGCGAAAAGGCCCTGTGGAAAAAAGGGATATACTTCCGGATCCCAGATATAACAGCAAGCTGGTAGCCAAGATCATCAACCGAATCATGCGGGACGGTAAAAAGAGCTTAGCGGAGAAGGTGCTTTATCAGGCCATGGAGGAGCTGGCCAGCCGCACTTCGGAAGATCCGCTTAAAGCGCTGGAGCAGGCCACGGAGAACGTGAAGCCCCAAAAGGAAGTGAAGCCACGACGTGTGGGTGGTGCTACATATCAGGTTCCAGTTGAGGTTGATCCCCGCAGGCAACAGATTCTGGCCACAAGATGGCTGGTGACCGCAGCGAAGTCGCGCTCGGAGAAGGGCATGACCCAAAAGCTGAGCGCAGAGTTGACCGATGCCTTCAACAACCGTGGTGGAGCCATTCGCAAGAAAGAAGAGACGCATAGAATGGCCGAAGCGAATAAGGCATTCGCCCACTATCGGTGGTAAAACAATATAATATACTTAAAATCGGGGTGATTGAGTTGGCAAGGCAGAAACCCATTGAAAAACAGCGAAATATAGGCTTCATGGCCCATATAGACGCCGGGAAGACTACCACTACGGAAAGGATACTGTTTTATACCGGCATCTCTCACAGAATAGGGGAAGTCCACGACGGACAGGCGGTCATGGACTTCATGTCCCAGGAGCAGGATCGTGGTATCACTATAACCTCGGCCACGACCACATGCTTCTGGAGGGATCATCGCATTAATATAATAGATACTCCGGGCCATGTGGATTTCACGGTTGAAGTGGAGCGCTCACTTCGGGTGCTGGATGCTGCAATAGGGGTCTTTTGCGGGGTGAACGGGGTAGAGCCGCAATCCGAGACTGTTTGGCGACAGGCTGATAGGTATCAGGTCCCCCGCATGGCCTTTGTGAATAAGATGGACCGTGTTGGGGCCGACTTCTATAACGTGGTGGACATGCTCAAGAATCGACTTAACGCCAAGGCTGTTCCCCTGCAGATTCCTATTGGCAGAGAACAGGACTTCAAGGGCGTGGTTGATCTGATCGAGGGGAAGGCCCTGTATTTCGACGAGCGTACACTGGGCATGAATACCTATACAGAAGAGATCCCCGAAAATCTCGTTGAGGAAACGGAAAGGTGGAAGAGCGCTCTTGTGGAGTCAATCTCCGAGGAAGACGAGAACTTGATGGAAAAGTATCTTGCCGGAGAGGAGCTTACACCCGAGGAGATAAGGCTTGGAGTACGCAAAGCCACTATAAATCTCAGCATATGCCCCGTCCTCTGCGGGTCCGCCTTTAAAAACAAGGGCGTGCAGCCTCTTATGGATTCCATAGTGGATTTTCTTCCTTCTCCTGTGGATCTGCCCCCCATCAAGGGAGTGGATCCGGATACCCGGGAGGAAAAGGAGAGGCATCCCCAGGATGACGCTCCCCTCAGCGCATTGGCCTTTAAGCTTATGACCGACCCGTATGTGGGCCATCTCACATTTTTGCGTATATATTCGGGCAGCATTCAGAGCGGAGTGAGCGTGGTTAATTCCACAAACAAGAAAAAGGAGCGCATAGGCCGGCTGCTCAAGATGCACTCCAACAAGCGGGAAGAGATAAAAGAAGCTCACGCTGGGGACATAGTTGCCGCAGTCGGGCTCAAAAATGTGGGCACAGGCGATACTCTTTGTGATTCCAAGGATCAGGTTGTACTGGAAACTATGCAGATCCCGGAGCCGGTGATCGATGTGGCAATTGAGCCTAAAAGCAAAGCTGACCGGGACACCTTGAGCCAATCCCTGGCCAAGCTAGCCAAGGAAGACCCTTCCTTTCGTGTGGCTACCAACGAGGAGACCGGACAGACAATTATTTCCGGAATGGGCGAGCTCCACATCGAGATTATAGTGGATCGCCTGATCCGGGAATTCAAAGTGGACGCCAATATTGGTCAGCCCCAGGTTGCTTACCGGGAGTCCATTACCAAGCCGGCAACCGGAGAGAAAAAGTTTGTGAAGCAGACCGGCGGGCGTGGGCAGTTCGCGCACGTAATTTTGGATATCGAGCCCAAAGAGGCGGGCAGTGGTTATGAATTTGTTAATGCCATAGTGGGAGGAGTGATTCCCAAGGAGTTTATCCCCGCAGTGGATAACGGAGTCAGGGAGACCCTTCAGAACGGGATTATTTCCGGGCATCCCATGATAGACGTCAAGGTGAAGCTTAGAGATGGTTCATACCATGAAGTGGATTCTTCGGAGCAAGCCTTCCACATTGCCGGTTCCATGGCCCTTAAGGATGCCTGCAGTAAGGCGAGCCCTGTGCTCCTGGAGCCCATAATGTATGTGGAAATCCTCACTCCAGAGGAGTACATGGGAGATGTCCTCGGAGACATGAATAGCCGCAGGGGCCGAGTACAGGGAATGGAGCCGCGTGCAGGCACTCAGATTATCCGCGCTTATGTGCCCTTGAAGGAAATGTTCGGTTATTCCACCGAGTTGAGGACCATGACCCAGGGCAGGGCAACGTTCAGCATGCAGTTTGATCACTACGACAAGGTGCCTTCGAGCGTTGCAGAAGAAATCGTTAAGAATGCCGGAGAGTAAGTATGGCCAAGGAAAAGTTTGAGAGGAAGAAGCCGCACATAAATGTAGGCACGATCGGGCACATAGACCACGGCAAGACTACTTTGACAGCAGCGATCACCAAGTTGCTTGAGGCCAAGGACGGTTTGGGGAACTACATTCCCTTTGAGCAGATCGACAAGGCACCTGAGGAGAGGGAGCGTGGCATCACCATATCCACAGCCCACGTGGAGTATGAGACCCCCAATCGTCACTATGCTCATGTTGATTGTCCTGGTCACGCGGACTATATCAAGAACATGATCACTGGCGCGGCCCAGATGGATGGCGCTGTTCTCGTGGTTGCCGCGACTGACGGTCCCATGCCCCAAACTCGAGAGCACATTCTTCTTTCCCGTCAGGTGGGTGTTCCCAGTATAGTGGTTTACTTGAACAAGATTGACTTGGTGGACGATCCTGAGCTGTTGGAGCTGGTGGAGCTGGAGGTTCGCGAGCTTTTGTCCGAGTATGATTTTTCCGGTGACGAGACCCCCGTGGTATCCGGCAGTGCTTTGAAGGCATTGGAGACGGACGATGCCAACAGCGAGGAGGCTCAGAGCATCTACCGTTTGCTGGAGGCGATGGACGAGCACATTCCGGAGCCTCAGCGGGCCAAGGACATGCCTTTTCTTTTGCCCATCGAGGATGTGTTCAGCATTTCCGGTCGCGGCACTGTGGTGACGGGCAGAGTGGAGCGCGGCGTGGTTCGTGTGCACGATGAGGTGGAGATTGTGGGTATATACGACACCCGCAAGACAGTGGTTACCGGTGTGGAGATGTTCCGCAAGACCCTGGATCAGGGCGAGGCCGGGGACAATGTTGGGGTTTTGCTGCGCGGTATAAAACGTGACGAGGTAGAGCGCGGGCAGGTATTGGCCAAGCCCGGATCTATCAAGCCCTACCGGAAGTTCAAGGCTGAGGTGTATGTTTTGAAGAAGGATGAGGGTGGCAGACACACGCCGTTTTTCTCCGGCTATCGTCCGCAGTTCTATTTTCGGACCACGGATGTGACCGGAGTGGTGACCCTGGAAGAGGGTGTGGAGATGGTGATGCCTGGAGACAACGCTCAGTTTCAGGTGGAGCTAATCTATCCCATAGCCATGGAGAAGGGTCTTCGCTTTGCCATCCGCGAGGGGGGCCGCACAGTAGGTGCAGGCGTGGTCTCAGAGATT
>CAYSPQ010000170.1:0-4478 GCA_964432965.1 uncultured Desulfohalobiaceae bacterium | reverse complement strand
CCTCGCCTTCGCCTTCCACCAGGGGCCTTTCCTCACCGTAGCTCACCTTGCTCATGCGGTCCGCTTCCACTCCCAGTAGCACGAGATATTCGTACGCAGCTCTGGCCCGCCTCTCTCCCAGGGCCATGTTGTACTCCGCAGTCCCGCGCTCGTCGCAGTGCCCTTCAATAACTATTTCCAGCTCGGGATTTTCCTGCAAAACCCTGGCCTTCTCCTGGAGGATATCCTGGGCCTCGCCGGAAAGCTCAGAACGATCGAAAGCGAAGTGGATCCGTTCTCTCAGTATTTCCAGTTCATCTTCCTCCGGCTTTACTTCCTCCGGATCCTCCCGCAGCTCCTTGTCCGGATCATCCACCACCTCGTACTCCTCTATTTCCTCCTCGTCCTCATCCACCCTGGTCTCCGGGTCCTCCTTTTCTTCCGGGGTCTCCTCCCTCTCCTGCACGGGATCCAGCCTCGGCTCCGGATCCTCTCTCAACCTCTCACAACCGGCAAGCAAAAACATGGCTGCAGCCAGAAAGGCCAATATATACAAAGCAGGATTTCTCGCCCACATAAATTTGCTCCTTGCCTCTAGTGTTTATCGGAAGTACTGGCCAACTTTCATCCGAAAACCCTCTTCTTGACAGTAATCAGCTACCTCCCCGCGGATCCATTTCCGGGCTCCAGGCCGGGGAAGTGGCCTCACCTGGCCCGGTGTCCAATTCCCGGGCCTCTCCTCCGTCCCGGCTGGTTATGTAAATACGCTTTTCTCCGCTGCGGTCGGAGACAAAGGCCAGGAAATACCCGTTGGGCCCCCAGGCAGGGTCCTCGTCATTGCCTGGACCCTCGGTCAATTGCCGGGTTGTGCCTCTTTCCCTGTCATGCAGGAAGATCCTGTGCCCCTCCTCCGTGCGCGAGGTGTAGAGGATATAGCGCCCGTCCGGACTGATGGCCGGCTCGGTATTGTAATTGCCCTCGTAGCTGATCCGCTCCACCTCGTTTTCCTGCAGGTCCTTGAGAAAGATGTGAGGGTTACCCAATCTGCTGGAGACGAAACTCATCCAGCGACCTTCTCTGTCGAAGCCGGGAGAGACCTCGATAGCCCAGCTTCCGGCCAGATTATCTGCCAAGCCGTTTTCCATGTCGAACATATGGATATCCGGATCCTCTCCTGCGGTTACGCTGGCCGCGATCCAGCCCTCGGGATGGAAGGCAGGGCTGATAACTGTATTCCCGGGAACGGGGATCTCCCGCAACTCCTGTTCTGCGTGGTCGTACACCAAAAGCTTGTGCCGGTCCCCTTCCAGCAACACGAAGGCGACGCTCCCTCCATCCCAGGACCAGGCGGGGCTGAGGCTGAGCTCCCCGTATTCGGTGAGCTGTTCCGGAAAACGACCCTGTGCGGTAATGGTATGGATCTCCTTGGCCTCGTTCTGCTTTTCCACGTAGGCTATACGGGAGCGGAAAAAGCCCCGCTCTCCCACCAGCGCCTCCATAAGCTCGGCGCTGAAGCGATCCGCTGCCCTTTGTGCCTCTGCTCGATTGGCCACCAGATAGCCGCGCCCCACCACAAGCTCTCCGGTCCGGGCGGAAAAGGCCCTGAGCTCTACCTGGGCCTCCTCCTCTGCCCGGATGTTGTAGCCCTGGGTGAGCACATAATCCACCTGGCTCAGGGTCATCCGCTGAAAGTCTATATCCTCGGCCTTGACTCCTCCCAGCTCCTCCTCACCCAGGATCTCTTCACCCGGAATGCGCTGCAAAAAGGGCAAAAAGCCCAGATTTTCCTCCAGAGCGACCTGTATCTGGGAAGCCCCTGCTGGAACCTCCTCCGCTTCAGCATCTGGCAAGGGCTGGGGAAGGGCCAGGAAATAGTTTACCTTCTTCTCGCCCGGACCGTAGATTTCCACTTCCAGGGGGGCAAAGGGCTCGGAAGCGGAGGGGGCGGCCAAAAGCAGGACCAGGCACAAAAAGGATACCCAGGCCAGCATCTGGCGCTTAATCCAAGGAAAACAAACCATTACCCTCTCTGCTCCTGCAGGTTGAAGGTTATGGTGATCTCCCGCAGGCCCTCGATGGGAGGCTGGGGCAAGCGCTCGGTATCCTCTATGGCCCGCAGCACGGAATCATCGAAGTCTCTGCGCCCTGAGCCGCTCTCCAGGGAATATCCCTCTATTTCCCCCGTTTCCTGAATACGGACCCTGGCCCGGGCCACCAGATTTTGCCCCTCCGCAACTGCGGGAAATCTCCAATTCTGCTTCACTCTTTCCTCCACTATGCTGGCATACAGCTCGCGCTCTCCAACGTCACCGGCAACGGAGTCCTGCCCGGACATCTCCTCCCGCAGACTCTCCAGCTCGCGGGCCACTATCTCCCTCTCCCGCTCCGCCTGCCCGGTATCCAGATCCTGTTCCACTTCTTCCAAAGCCTGGGCCAGAAGCCTTTCTCCACTAGGAGCCTGCCTGGCCTCCGGCTCCTGTCTGGATTCCTCTTCTGCTTCCGGGCTTTCCGGAGCTTCAGGAGAGGCCCGAGGTTGCTCCCGGCTTTCAGGCTCCTCTGGCGCAGGCGAATCCTGGGCAGGCAGCTGTTTGGACTCGGAGTCCCGGGGGTCTCTTGCCGCCTCCCTGACTGGTTGCTCCCTCTGTTGGGGCTCCTCCACTTCCTGTGGATCCTGTGGCTCTACTGGCACTTCCTCTTCCGGCTGAGCGGGCTCGCTTTCCTCCTGTACAGCGGAGCGCACCAGCTCTACCTCGTGCACCTGCTGCTGCAAATCTATGGGGGGTTCGTGAGCGGTTCGCAGTGGCATCCACAGAGCAGCGGAAAAGATCAGGGCATGAACAAGCAGGGAGAGGACAAAGCTATGAATTCGCATCTACACTCCATTTCGGCTTCAGCCCCTCTCCTCTTCCTCCGGCTCCGCAACAATACCCAGCCTGGTGACTCCTGCCTCCTTTATATGTCCCATCACTTCCACCACGAAGCCGTAGTTCACCTGCTGATCCGCTCTAAGATAGAGCATCTGGTCCGCGTCCTGCATCACCCTGTCCAAGTGCTCTGCCAGTTCGCCCAGATCCACCTCGTACTCCTGCAAATGGATGCTTCTATCCGCCTTAATGTTCAGCACTAGCTCCTGATGCTCCTCGGGCAGAGTCTGCACCGTTTCCGTACGGGGCAGGTCCACCTCCACTCCCTGGGTCATGAAGGGGGCGGTGATCATGAAAATGACCAGCAACACCAACATCACGTCCACAAAGGGAATGACGTTGATCTGGGCGATAAATCCGGATCTGCGGTTGTTGCCTTGCATGTTTCGCCTTTAGGGAATTTCCTTCTCCGTCTTGCCCTGTTGCGACTGAGCGGAGCTGCTTATCCAGGGAATCTCCCGCTGGGCCCGATTAAGAAAGGCCCCTGCATAATTGATCAGCTCATTTTCTATGGCGTTTAGCTGAGCCTGAAACGCATTGTAGGCAACAGAGGCGGGTATGGCCACTCCCAGGCCGAAGGCGGTAGCGAAGAGCGCCTCGGCCAGGCCGGGGGCAACCGCTGCCAAGGCCACGCTCTCCTGAATGCCGATAGCCTGGAAGGAATGCATGATCCCCCAAACCGTTCCGAACAGCCCTATGAAAGGGGCGGAATTGGCGCAGGTCGCCAAGAAGGATAGGGAATAGGACAGGGAATCCACTTCCCGGCTCACCGCCTGCCTCAAGGTCCTGCGAACATTGTCCGAAGCCACGCTTGCTCCGCCCGAGGTTTGGGCCCCGGATCTCTCCAGATTCTTGATCTCGGTTACCGCCTGCACCCCTATACTGTAAAGAATCGATCCCTTGTTCTCCTTCAGGCTGCGCAGCCCCACACCCAAGTCCTTGGCCCGCCGGAAGGTTTCCATCTCTTCTCCTACAGTTCTCTTGGCCCGACGAAACATGAAGAGCTTGGTAAATATGATGGCCCAGCTCACCACAGACATTCCGAGCAAAAGCAGGAGCACGCCCTGAACCACAGGCGTGGCTCCCAGAAACATCGCCACGGCACCGCCTTGTCCTGCCAGCTCCATGTTCTTCTTCCTTGGTTTCCTTCCCTGTTGAAGTTATGTTCTACCCGATCCTTACCCCAAACAAGTCAGGGTCACTCCTCTTCCGTGCAGTGACCGCTCTTTGCCGCTGTCCTGCTTGTTCGGCAGCATGTGACCCTATCCCTTGTCTTCCGTCCCCTGCCCTGCCAAGTGCATGCCGTCCGCAAGGCGGCGGGAACAGCGTTCTGCCTGCAAAATCTCCGACTCATGAAGGCCGGCTCCCTCGGCGATCCGCACGCGCTGCTCCTTGCTCAGAAAATCCCCGGGGGCATGGGCATCGTTGTTTATGATCAGATGGGCCCCGCACTGTCGGGCCATCTGGGCCACATGCCCGTTGCTGAGGCAATGGCCCTTGCGGGTGGAAATTTCCAGGACCACTCCCCTGTCCGCCGCCAGCTCGGCCTCTTCCCTGCTGATCAGCCCCGGGTGG
>CAYSPQ010000169.1:0-4478 GCA_964432965.1 uncultured Desulfohalobiaceae bacterium | reverse complement strand
GCGAGCAGCGCGAGTTCCTGGTCAAGGTCCGGGGCAGGCTGGACTCCGCGGAGCAGTTCAAGGACCTGGTTATCGATCATCGGGACGGCTCTCCGGTGAGGCTGGCCGATGTTGCCCACGTACGGGAGGGCCTGGAGAACGAGCGCAGCGTGACCCGCTTCAACCAGGAACCCTCCGTGGGGCTGGGAATCATCAAGCAGGCGGATGCGAACATGTTGGATCTGGCGGACAGGCTGCGTTCCACCATGGAAGAGCTTTCCGAGGAGCTGCCCCCGGGCATCACCTACGAGATAGCCTCGGACGATTCCGTGTTCGTGGAGGAGAGCATCCGCGACCTGTTCCAGACCATTTTCATAGCCACCGCCCTGGTCATGCTCATGGTCCTCTTGTTTCTGGGAAGCATCCGGGGCGCCCTGATAACCTCCGTGGCCATTCCCGCCTCTCTGCTGGCCGGCATGGCCCTGATCTTCTACCTGGGTTTCAGCATCAACGTGTTGACCATGCTGGGCTTCATCCTGGTCATCGGGATCGTGGTGGACGACGCCATCGTGGTTCTGGAGAGGTGCTACAGGCACATGGAGTTCGGGGCGGATTCCAGGCCAGCGGCCAGAACGGGAACTACGGAGATAGCCTTCGCCACTATCGCCAATTCCCTGGCCATGGCCTCGGTCTTCATTCCGGTGGCTTTCATGCCGGGAATGATTGGCCGCTTCTTCAACGAATTCGGCCTGACAGTGGCCATGACCGTTTTCGCCTCCACCTTTACCGCCCTGACCCTTACCACCATGCTCTGCTCCCGTTACCTCAGAGCGGCTCCCCAGGAACGGAAGCCGCTGCTCTTGCGCTTGAGCACCAATTTGTTCAGCTTTCTGGAAGCGACATACAAACCCGTCCTGCGCGCAGCTTTGAAGTGGCGTTCTATCACCGTGGCAGTGGCGGTGGTTGCTTTCGGTTGCGGTATCTTTCTGCTCACCCTGTTGGAAAGCGAATTTACACCGGATGTGGACGAAAGCCAGTTCATGGTCTCCTTCGAGGCGGTAGAGGGGGCGACCCTGCAGCACACGGACCGCTATGCCCGGCAGATCGAGGACGCCTTTGAACGGGTGCCGGAGATCCGGTCCTACTTTCTGGCCATAGGCCTGTCCAGAGCCGGTCCGGGAGAGGTTAACCAGGGCTTCAGTTTCGTGCAGCTAACCCACCATACCGAGCGCGAGGCCAGCCAGCAGGAAATAATGGCCAGGCTCAGGGACAAGCTGGATCCAATTACTGGTGTCCGAACCTTTGTCAGGAGCCCGGGCCCAGGACCGGGAGGAGGACAGGCCCCTCTGGAGGTGGCCATTACCCACAGCGATCTGGATGTTCTGGCTGAACAGCGGGACGAGATCATGCAATGGATGAGGGGGCAACCGGAGTTTGTGGGTGTAAACACGGACATGGAGCTGGACAGGCCCGAGGTGGAAGTAACCATAGACAGGGACCGGGCCAGGGAGATGGGCCTTACCGTGAGCAGCATATCCAACACCCTGCGCTATATGTTCGCAGAGCCCACAATCAGCCGGATAGAGCGCGATGCGGAACTCTACGACGTGATCACGGAAATTAGCGAAAAACCCACAGTGCCGGAGACGATCAACAATCTCTACGTCAGGAACCGGGACGGGGAGATGATCTCCCTGCAAGGGGTGGTGGACATAGAGGAAGGGGTGGGCCCCAGCTCCATACACCGCTTCAACCGGGCCAGATCCGCGACGATAAGCTCGCAGACCCCGCCAGACGTGCCCCTGGGCACTGCACTGAACAAGCTGGAGAACTATCTGGAACAGGAGCTGCCGGCGGAATTCGATACGGAGCTCACGGGAGAGGCGCAGGATTTCGAGGAATCCTTCTTCTACCTGACCATGGCCCTGGCCTTTGCCGTGCTCTTCATCTATCTGGTGCTGGCCGCGAACTTCGAGTCCCTGCTGCACCCCTTCACCATCCTCTTGACCCTTCCCCTGGCCGGGGTGGGCGCATTCGGCGGCCTGTTCGCCCTGGGCATGACCCTGAACATCTTCTCCTTCATCGGGGTGATAATGCTCCTGGGACTGGTCACCAAGAACGGCATCCTGCTCGTGGATTTCGCCAACATCTTGATGGCCAGGGGATACTCCAGGATGGAGGCCGCCTATGCCGCTGGAGAGGCCAGGTTCCGGCCGGTGGTCATGACCGCAGTCTCCACCATGCTGGGCATGCTGCCCATAGCCCTGGGCTACGGGGCGGGAGGCGAAGCCCGCGCTCCCATGGGAGTGGCCATCTCCGTGGGCATGCTAGCCTCCACCGCCCTGACCATGCTGGTCATTCCCGTGGTTTATACCCTGTTCGGAGGTGCGCAGGAAAAAATCCGGCAGCGCAAGATACTGAGCCTTTTGCTTCTGGCACCGGTAGCTGCAGTTGCGGCAGCGGCCTACTTCTATTTGCTCTGATAGCGGGCAGGATGTTTATTGATAAAAAGTAAGTGACAACCGGCAAACAAAGGGCGCACTGCATGAAAATGCTGGTCATTACCTATCACTTCGAGTTCTCGGAGTATATTGAGGAGCTGCTGGATAATTATGCAATCCGGGACTATATCCGCATTTCCCAGGTGGAGGCCAAGGACTGCGACGGCAAGCGCTTCGGCAGCAAGGTCTTTCCCGGAAACAGCTCCTTGGTGCAGGCTCAGGTTCCAGAGGAGAAGCTGGAGGATATCCTGGCGGACTTGAAAGCCTTCAAGGAGTCCAGGGTGGCGCACCATCATCTGGAGGCCCTGGTTCTTCCCGTGGAACAGCGACTGGAATAGAGGATTGGGCATGGAGCACGGTCAGGTCCGGGACAAGATCAGGATAGGCGCGAGCAGCTGTCTTCTAGGGCACTATGTGCGCTACGACGGGGGTCACAAGCTGAACCGGTATGTACACGAGACCCTGGGCCGCTACTTTGACTATGTGCCGGTTTGTCCGGAGGTGGAGTGCGGCCTGCCCACCCCCAGGGAGGCCATGCACCTGGTGGGAGACCCCCAGTCTCCTCGCCTGGTTACCGTTAAATCGGGATACGACTACACAGAGCGGATGCTGAGATGGGGGGAGGAAAAGCTGGAGGAGCTGGCAGAACAGGACTTGTGCGGGTTCATATTCAAGAGCAAGTCCCCCAGCAGCGGGATGGAGCGGGTGAAGATATACGACGAGCAAGGGACCCCGCGCCAGGTGGGCAGGGGGATCTGGGCCAGGATGTTCATGGATCGCTTCCCCTTCCTGCCGGCAGAGGAGGAGGGCAGGCTGAACGATCCAGGTTTGCGGGAGCACTTCATCGAGCACGTCTTCGTTTTCTGGCGCTTCCGGCAGCTGGAGAAGCAGGGCCCGGATATCAATGCCCTTGTCGATTTTCATACCAGACACAAGTTCCTCCTTTTGGCCCACAACCCGGAGATCTATCGAGAGATGGGCCGTTATGTGGCCCAGGCCCGAACCATTCCCCAAGATCAGTTGCTGCCCGGGTACCTCCGTTTGCTGGACAGGGCCATACGCACGAGAACCAGCATTCAAAAGCACGTAAACGTGCTGCATCACCTGCTGGGATTTTTCAAGGACAAGCTCGCCCCGGACGAGAAGCAGGAGTTCCTGGAGCTGGTGGATGAATATCGCAAGGGGAACCTTCCGCTGATCGTTCCGGTCACGCTCCTGAATCATTTTGTCCGCAAGTATCGGGAGCCGTATCTAGGCAGACAGTACTATCTCCATCCCCACCCTATAGAGTTGAAGCTGCGTAATCACGCTTGATTGTTTTTGATTGTCCGGATTAACATATCTCGAGACCGGGCCCTGCAATAAAGCCCCAACACTCTCTTCTCTCACACATTCCCGCCATTATCTCCATGATCATTTTTGCCAGCCTGACATGCTAATTGTAAAATTTTTTCCATAATTTTTTTCCGTTTGTTTGACAAAGCAGTAATTGTGTAAAATAATAATCTATGTAATGATGTTAGACAAACTGAGGTAGATGGATTTTTTGTGTTGTAATCCATTAAGCCATTTACTCGGCAAGGAGGTAGTTATGGACGAGTATGTCAAGGAAGCCCTGGACATAGTCAAGGCTCAGGCAGGCGTGCGCAACATGACCGAGGACGAGATAACTTCCATGGTGCAGTCCGTGGCGGATCGCTTGCGAAGCGTGCACGAGCCGGGAGCGGAAGCACAGGGACAGAAACAGGCACAGACAGTGGATCCCAAAAAGGCAATCAAGGAAAAGTCCGTTGTCTGCCTGGAATGCGGCAAATCCTTCAAGATCCTGTCCAAGCGACATCTGGCTACACACGGGCTTACTCCGCAGGAGTACAAGGAGAAATGGGGCTACAAGAAGAACCAGAGCCTGGTGGCCAAGGCCCTTTCCCGGCCGCGCAGGACAAAGATGCAGGAGATCCAGATCTGGACAAAGCGCAAGCAACAGTAGATCCTGCTCAA
>CAYSPQ010000168.1:0-4498 GCA_964432965.1 uncultured Desulfohalobiaceae bacterium | reverse complement strand
ACCAATATATGGGCATGAATATCACCTTGCAGCAGAATTCCTACACTCAATGGGGATTGAACGGTTACCCATCAGATCTCTGCGGCCTTGGCCTCACTCTCCAGGGAGAAAAACCGCATTCCGGTTTCCGTAGTGGCGCGACAAACTTCCTCCCGATCCATTCCTCGCAAAGAGGCCACCCTATCGGCAATCAAGGGCAACAACCCTGGCTCGTTTGTTTTTCCTCTGTAGGGATCCGGAGTTAAAAACGGACAGTCCGTCTCCAGAACCATGCTGTCCAGCGGAATCAATCTTGCGGCCTCGCGCAGGGCATCCGCTTTTTTGAAGGTAACCGTTCCGGGTATGGAGATGGTCCAGCCGCATTGCAGCAGCCGCTTGGCAAAATTTATATCCTGCCCGAAGCAATGCCACATGAGGGGGCGGTCCACAAAGCCCATTTCCCGCAGAATACCAAAGGTTTGCTCCTCTGCGGCCCTGGAGTGCACCACAACCGGCGCATCAGCCTTCAGGGCGACTTCCAGCTGCTGTCGAAATCGCTTTTCCTGCTCTCGTCTCGGACTCCTTTCCTTGTAAAAATCCAGTCCCATTTCTCCCGCTGCTTTTACCCGGGGGTCCCGCAAAGCCTTTTCCAGATCGTCCAGGGCGCTGTCATCAACATTTGCCGCCTCATGGGGATGAATTCCAACCAGGAAGAACACCTGGGACATAGCTTGCAACAGGTGCACATCCCGGTAATACTGCGCTGGGGTGAGAAAAACATTGCCCACAATACGGACACCGGATTCATCTGCCCTGGTTAGGACCCCTTCCACATCCCTTCTCAAGGGCTTGAGATTCAAATGGGCATGTGGATCCATGCAACTGGAAGCACATGCCCCTGCTTGTTCCCGGCTCTGCTGCCTTTGTGCCATCCTCGCTCCTTACTCGTACAATTACTCACCAGATTCATGCTCAGAAAAAAGCCGGATGGCAACCTCCATCCGGCTCTGAACCAGTCTTTTTTAGTTGTCTACACTATCCATTCTCTATCTGGATCTTCTTGGGCTGCAGCTTCTCCGACTTGGGCAGATGCAGGGTCACCACCCCATTGCGCAAGCTCGCCTTTATATTGTCCTTGTCCACGGCATCGGAAAGGGTGAACCGGCGCACGAACTCAACGTTGTCGAATTCGTTTCTCCAAACCTGGGCTCCTAATAGTTCAGGATAAGAGGTCGTTCCGGAAACGGTCAAGACTTCTCCGTCCACAGAGACATCCAGGGTTTCCTTGTTTACTCCGGGCATATCCAGCAAAATATAGAAGGAATCGTCTCTTTGGACAATATCGGCAGCCGGACTTAACGAGGCTAAGTTGGTCTGGCTTGCGTTCCGGGCACTCATAATTGTCCTCCTTATTCACTCTCGATTTTTATCTTGTGGGGCTTTTGCTCTTCGCTCTTGGGCAGGGAGATGGTCAGAACCCCGTCCTTTATCCTCGCCAGGATTTTGTCCCTGTCTACAGATATGTTCAGATTAACCACTCGTTGGAAGGGTCCAGTGGGCCTCTCCTGTCTGAAGTACTGGCCCTGCTCCGGCTTTTTCTCCCCCTTGAGGATCAGGCTGTTCTCGGAGAAGGTCAAATCTATATCTTCCTTCTCTACTCCGGGCACTATGGCATGAATGGTTATGTTCTCTGTATCCTCCACGATGTTCAGGGGAGGATAGGCCTGTCTCCTTTGGCTGAACTCCAAGGGGTTCCACACCTCGTCCATCAGCCTTTCCAGATTCCTGGGTAAGTTCTGATATAGAGTGCTAAGATCCAGTACCATATGCGCCACCTCCTGTATATTTCTTTCCCTTGTTTATTCAAGAATTGAATAAACAAGAAAAACTGTCAGTCAAGATCCTAGATGCGAAATTTTTCTTCCGGGCTTGATCTTGCCCTTTGACGCTGGAAGAATGCGCCAAGCCCTTCAAGGCTTGACCTTGGGCGGGACAAAATCAATGATGCTGGAAAAATCTACGCTATACAGATCTTTAAAAGGCTATAACCTCGGTGTGAGATGGCAAACGGATAGATCCCTGGTGCCTACTGCCGGGATAAAGGCAGGACTAGCTACTGCTGCCAATCGGACAGTTTATAGGACTCCTCCACGAGCATTATGGGAATGTCTTCCTCAATGGGATAGACCAATTCGCAGGAACGGCAGATCAGTCCGTCCTCATTGCCGGTCAGCTCCAAATCCCCCTTGCATTGGGGGCAGGCAAGTATTTCCAGCAACTCTCGATTTATGCTCATTTTCTCCTTCCTTTCCTGGGCTTTTCGGTAAAATTGACAACAGACAAACCAACCGCCTATAGATATAGCTCGAGGCAATATCAAACACTTTTATAATTCTATCCCTTTGCTTCCGAGCTGACAAGCCGATCTCACCCCTTGAGTAGGGACCGAGCTGCGGAATGCATATTTTCTCAACCCAACACGGAAGCGCTATGAGTGAAATAGACCTGCATACCCACACTTCGGCTTCGGATGGCACCATGTCTCCCTCCGAGCTTGTCCGCTTGGCGGCCTCTACCGGCCTCAAGGCTGTGGCTATTACCGATCACGACACAGTCGATGGCCTAGAGGAGGCTCTACAGGCCGGCACGGAGAACAACCTGGAGGTAATACCAGGTTGCGAGCTGAGTGTTGATTTTCCCAGCGGACACATGCACATACTAGGGCTGTGGCTGCCTCATCCTCCGCAGAATCTACGCGCAACACTCGAGGACCTGCAGGACAGGCGCAACAGACGCAACGAACGGATCGTGGAGAAGCTGAAGCAGGCTGGAGTGGACATCTCTTACCGAGAGGTAAAGGAACTAGCCGGGAAAGCAAGCATTGGAAGGCCGCACATAGCTAGAGTTCTGCAGCAAAAAGGGGTGGTCCAGAGCCTGGACCAAGCCTTTCTGGAGTACATAGGCCCGGGAGGCAAGGCATATGTGCCCAAGGAAAAGCTAAGCCCGGAGGAGGCGATAAGCATTCTCCAAAGGGAAGGAGCCACGGTCATACTGGCTCATCCCTACTCTTTGCAATGCACCCTGCAAGAGCTGCGAGAACTCCTGCATCGGTTGCAATCATTGGGACTGGATGGAGTGGAGGCCTACTACTCCGATCAAGACCCGGAACAAACTGAACAGTATCTTCAGCTATGCAGGGAGCTGGATCTTTTAGTCAGCGGAGGGTCGGACTTTCACGGCGGCGTAAAGGAGGAAATACAGTTGGGTTTAGGAAGGCAGAATCTGGACCTTTCCTACAGCTTGGTCAGCCGCATGAAACAGTCAAGGGTGGAAAAAGGCCTGCCCGTAACGTCCTGAGCTTGTGCGTATATTTCAATTCTCGCGACAGCGAAGGTATTCCAGCATCTGACCCAAAAACACCTTTTCCCTGCTCGCGGGGAACCCGTTCAACTCCTGATAGGCAGAGGCTATATAGAAATCCGCTTCGGATCTTGTCCTGTCGTGCAACATCCTTTCCTGGATGCTGTTCATGACACTGTCCAACTCGCTTTCCCCCAAACTTCCGTTCTTGATCCTGCTTACCAGGGCTGTCCGCTCCTGGTAATCCAGATCATTCAGGAAGTAGATCATGGGCAGGGTTATCTTGCCCTCCCTGAGATCGCTTCCCTGAGGCTTGCCCAGCTCAGGAGAGGGCGTGTAATCCAGTGCATCATCCACAAGTTGAAAGGCAATCCCCAGATTAAGACCCATGTTTCTCGCCCGCTGCCGCAGGCCTGAACGATTTAAGTCAGATTCAGACAAAATGGCTCCTCCCTCGCAGGAGGCCTGGATCAAGTAGGCGGTCTTGCCCTTGATGATCTCCAGATATTCCTCCTTGTTCAGGTCCGGATTGGCCATCTTTTGGATTTCTAGGATTTCCCCAGCGGCAGTGCTGGAAATGGCCTCGGATAGGCAATCCACCAGCTCCGTATCCCTGTATTGGGACACGATTCTGTTGGCCTGCGCCAACAGCGCATCCCCGGCAAGTATGGTTTCCCTGACCCCGAAAACTAAATGCGCCGCCTTTTTCCCCCGGCGCATTTCAGCGTTGTCCAGGATGTCGTCGTGAAGCAAGGTAGCAGAGTGCACCATTTCGATTGCACTTGCCAGCGGATACACTGAGCTGTCCCTGCGACCCAAAGCAGCGGCCACCAAAATGCAAAGCAGCGGCCTGAGGCGCTTTCCGCCTGAGTTCAGAATATGCGAAGCCACGGGAACAATCATGCTGTTCAGGGACTCGATCTGTTCCTGGATGCTGTCTTCAATACTGGGCAGCACACTTTTGCAGTATTCGTGCAACTCGCCTGTGGCCTGCACTATATCCCGCTTTCTTTCTACTTTCGCCCCAACCGGGGTTGTTCCCCAGACCTTGTCCGCTCCAGGCGCGGAAGACCCCGCTTGGTTGACTCCTGAATAGCTCATAATGAATCAGTCCTTTTCTCACCCGATTCTGAACCGGGGAAAAAGTACAGGCCCTGAG
>CAYSPQ010000167.1:0-4515 GCA_964432965.1 uncultured Desulfohalobiaceae bacterium | reverse complement strand
GAATGTTTATGCCCGTCGGAGCAATGCGGGAAACCAGGGACAGCACTTCCTGAATCTTTTGGCTCTCTCCGAGTATAGGGCTGTATTTCTGGAGAGCTTGCAACTTTAAATCGGCGTTTTCCTCTTCCAGGCGCTGCCCTTCCAGGATCTTGTCCACTTGTAGAAGGAATTCGTCCAGGTCGAATGGTTTGGAGATATAGTCCCGAGCCCCCAGCTTGATAGCCTGTAGGGCTGTCTTGTTGTCCGCGTAAGCAGTGATGATGAGCACGGGAAGATCAAGGCCCAGGTTCTGCATTTGCCGCAAAAGGTCCAATCCGCTTTCCTTGCCCAGACGAAGATCCACGATTGCCAGGTGAAAGGTCTCTTGATCCAGGAATCCCAGGGCCTCGGAGATGGTGGTTGTACTCCTGGCCGTGTGCTGATGGTTTTGCAGGGCGATCTCCAGGACTTCCCGTAGGCTGGGATCATCGTCCACTATCAATATATTGGCCATAGTCCTGTCCAGGTTGAGCGGTTTTGAAACCTACCTTCTGCTGAGCTTTCTCCCCAAACTCCGTAGAGGTGGCTCCCAACGGTTGAAGAACGGTTTGATATTCTTGGCTGCAGATGTCTGCCTTATCATGACCTTATGCCTATAGCCTTGATGTGTGGAGCTGTTGAGTACAGGCAAGAAGGCCGTTCGCTGTCCGAGCTGAAGAGGGCCAAGTTCACTGCCAGAAAGCATCCTCGGGAACCTCCCCGAAAATGACTTCCCCCCGGAAGCAGTTGAGCAAGACGCGTCCGGGTAGCTCCTGATGCAAGCAGGGGGTGTTCTTACCCTTGGAGAGCAGGTTTTCCGGAGTTGGAGTCCAGATTGCACTAGGGTCAAAGAGAAGAAAATCCGCCGGGTCCCCTGGATGGAACTGATTCTCCCGCAACCCGAATAGCTCAGCCGGGCGATGGCACCAAAGTCGCAAGAGATCCTGCGTGCTCAGCTCATTTTGCTGCACCAAGCTCCAGCATAAGGATAACGCAGTGTCCAGCCCGGAAATACCGCTCGGGGCATCGGAATAGGGCATTTCCTTTTCGTGGTCCGCGTGAGGTGCGTGGTCCGTGGCCAGGATGTCTATAGTCCCATCCCGGATCGCCTGCCGCAGGGCAAGGATATCGTCTGTACTTCGCAGAGGGGGGTTGACCTTGAATAAGGGATTGTACTCCAGTATTTGGTTCTCGGACCATGTGAGATAGTGGGGACAGGTTTCGGCGCTTACGGGAATTCCCTTGGCCTTGGCCCAGTGGATCAGTTCCACCGACTCCCGGGTGCTGATATGGGCAAGATGTATAGGGATGTCCAAATAGGAGGAAAGCAGGATGTCGCGGGCCACCTGAATGCTCTCCGCAATGCTGGGAACCCCCGGCAGGCCCAGGCGGCTGCTCAACTGTCCCTCATTTATGACTCCTTCTGGAGACAGGGTTGGATCCTCGCAATGATCGATCACCACGCGCTTCAAGTCGGCGCTGTATTCCATGGCCTGTCGCAAGATGGCGGTGTCGGAAACAGGCAGCCCGTCGTTGGAGAAGGCTATGCATCCGGCCTGGGCAAGCTCGAACATGGGGGAGAGCTCTTTTCCCTCCAGTTGCTTGCTGAGGGCCCCCACGGGATGCAAGGCCGGGCCAGCAGAGTGCCTGAGCAGGGCTTGTCCGAGCATGTGAGAAGTGATCCCGGGGTGATCATTAGGGGGGGAGGTATTGGGCATGCACAGTATATTGCCGAAACCGCCAGCTGCTGCAGCCTGTGAGCCGGAAACAACGTCCTCCTTATGTTCCTGTCCTGGCTCGCGAAGGTGAGTGTGGCAATCCATCAGTCCAGGCAAAAGTAGAGGCATGAATTCGCCCTGCTCTCCAGAAGTTTCCTGCGCCGGCCTAAGCTCGACCACACGGTCCCGGTCAAGTATCAGGTCGTGTGCGTGTCCCTTCCAAAGAACACGGTGAATGATACGTTCAACTGTATTCATGCTCATTCGCTCCCTTGATTGACAGAAGTAAGGAACAGGTACAACAAGCTCATACGGATGGAAATCCCGGATCTAACCTGATCCAGAATCAGGCTGTGGGAACTGTCTGCCAAGGCGGAATCTATTTCTATGCCCCGGTTCATGGGACCGGGATGCATTATGCACACCTTGGGACGGCAATAGCGGAGGTGATCGCCATGGAGACCGTAGCGAGCGGAGTACTCCCGCAAGGAAGGGAGAAGCCCGGAACGTTGTCTTTCCAATTGTAGGCGCAGACATTGAATGGCGTCCACTTCGCGGACCGCTTCGTACAAGTCAGTGTACACAGTAACCGGCCAGTGGTGAACATCCCGGGGTAGCAAAGTGCGCGGGGCGCAAAGACGCACGTTAGCTCCCATCTTAGTGAAAAGCTCGATATCAGATCTGGCCACTCGGCTATGGGCGATGTCTCCCAAGAGCAACAATGTCCTGTCTTGAAAGCCATTCCATTGTTTGTAAAGGGAGAATCCATCCAGCAGGGCCTGCGTGGGATGGGCGTGCCATCCGTCTCCAGCGTTTAAGACGGGACAGTCGAGCTGGGAGGCCAGAAAGTGGGCCGCACCGCTTTGCCCATGACGGAGAACCACGGCATCCGGCTGCATCGCCTGCAGAGTGAGTCCCGTATCTTTCAGGTTTTCTCCCTTTTCCAAGCTGCTGCCCCCTGCAGCGAGGGAAAAAGTGTCCGCGGAAAGACGCTTTGCGGCAATATCGAATGAAGACTTGGTTCGCGTGCTGGGCTCTGCAAAAAATAAAAACACGCTCTTACCCTTCAAGGTAGGGATCTTTTTGACCGGCCTGGTATTAATCTCCTCAAAGCTAAAGGTCAATTCGAAGAGCTGGGTTATTTCCCAGGAGGAAAGCTGAGAGATGTGGAGCAAGTCCTTGTGCCGCCACTGCATATTCGGCTCCTATAAAGACTTTGTTCGAAGCAGGATATCTAGGCTAGCTGGTTCCCATGCGGAAATTACCTAGCACTCATCTCCATCTCAACCGCTGAACTATTTCCTGTGGAACTATACTGATGCGGGCCTTTCTCCCAGGCTCAAGGGTGCCAAGGCGGTGTTGCTTGCCCAAAAGAAAAGAGGGATTAACCGTGACCATCTTGAGAACTTCTTCCAGTGGATACTGGGTTCGTGTCTGGTCCAGCAGGTGCTTCAGCTCACCCCACAGATCGAGATCCGTATTGGAACAGAGTCCGTCCGTGCCCAGACAAAGGGGTATTCCTGCCTGAAGCATTTTTTCCCATGGCGGAGCTCCCACACCAATCAAGGCATTGCTTCTGGGGCAAAGGCATATCGAAGAGCCGCGCTCGCCAACTATCTGAATGTCTTCCTTTTCTGCCTGAACGCAGTGTATAACTAGACTCCTGGGATCCAGAAGTCCCAGTTGATCCGCGTACTGGACTGGGGAAACACCTGGAGGTCTGTACTCACGGGGCAGCAAGGTGCCCAGCAATAAATCCGCCATTGCTCCTCTGCCAGTGGCCAACAGTTCAACCTCCTCGGGACATTCCGCTAGATGCACGGCAAAAGCCCGGTGTTTTCTATTGGTCCATGTCTTGCATTTTTGAAGGGTGCCGGGGTGAGTGGAATACAAGGCGTGTCCAGCCAGAGTGAGTGCGGTGTCTCGACCCGGGGAAAGCGAGGAGGGCCAGTTGCTCCAGATATCCTTGACAGGTTGGAAACCCAGAAACTCTTTGAAAAGAGTATACTCCAACCCGCTGTCCGCAAGCAGGGGATAGATTGTCTCCGGGCTATGACCGCTAAAGTCGGCAATTCCTGCAGTGGAAGTCTGTTTTAGTCGGCTCAGGGCGGTTTGAATATGGCTCTTGTCTACTTCATCCAAAGGCAGTTGGATCAAGCTTTTTATCCAGGGAACAAAACCTTGTCCCAACACAGTTTTGCCTTGCAAATGGGAAAGTTCCAGGTGGGTGTGGGCATTGATAAGTCCTGGAGCAAGCACCTTTGGACCCAAATCTTTTATGGGCCCTGTAAAGTCTTTCTTTAAAAGATGGTAGGGTCCCACGTCTGTGATGCTATCACCTTGAACCAGGAGCATCCCATCGGAGATGGGAGAGCGATTCGATTGCATGGTGACGACGTGTCTGCAGCGCAACCCGTATGCGCCGGAGCGGAACTCGGTGTGATTCATAGGCGAAGACGGGAGGCAAAAGTGTTATTTTAGAGGCAAGCTCTATCCTTATAAACGCTTCTGTTTTACAAGACAAGCCTTGGTCAGAGCCAGGTCCTGCACAGGGTTGGTCCTGTTTCCCATCACGATTCTCTTAACGGATGCCTGGCAGTAACCTACCAATACAGAGTAAATTTTTTCTGAGGCAAGAACCGGGTGTTTTCTGAAGTGATACCCAAGGATCCGAGACGTTCTTTGTTGCTACTCCGGTATCCCCATAGCTCTCCCTGGTATTTTGAGGGGCAGTCCAGCCACCTCAATGGTCCATTTCCATAGGCTATAACACATGAAA
>CAYSPQ010000166.1:0-4519 GCA_964432965.1 uncultured Desulfohalobiaceae bacterium | reverse complement strand
CATGGGCATGCTGCAGCTCCTAATGGACACCGAGCTGGACGAGGAGCAGAAGGACTACGCGGAAACCGCACTCAAGTCCTCGCGCAGGCTGAACAGGCTCCTTAGCGACATCCTGGATCTGTCCAAGGTGGAGGCGGGCAGGATAGAGCTGAAGGAGGAAGAGTTCAGCCCGTGGGAAGTGATGCAGTCCATACAGGACATCTTTTCCCAGGCAGCCAGAGAGAACGGCAATACCCTGCAGTTGCGAACAGAGCAGGGGATTCCGGAAAGGTTGATCGGAGACAGCACGCGCCTTACCCAGATCCTGTTCAACCTGGTGGGCAATTCCATAAAGTACACCCGCAAGGGACAAGTGGAGGTACAGGCCTCCTTCCTGCCGGGAGAGGATCCGGACAAGTGCCGCATCCTTTTCCAGATCTCGGACACCGGACAGGGTATTCCCGAGGACAAGCTGGACAGTGTGTTCGAGAGCTTCAGGCAGGGAGACGATGCCCAGTCCCCTTATGCCAGGCACTTCGAGGGAGCGGGGCTGGGGCTGCCCCTGGTCAAAAGGCTTCTGCGCCTGATGGGAGGCAACGCCTCCCTGGTCAGCGAGCAGGGACAGGGAACCACGGTTTATGCGGTTCTGCCCTTTAGCCTCCCGGAGAGCCTGCGACAGGCAGGGGATGAGCTTTCAGGGTCCACGGCAGTCACACAATCGGAGGAAAAGCATCTGCTGGTTGTTGACGACGAAGAGATCACTCGCAAGTACCTGCGGCATCTTCTGGAAAATCACGGCTTCCGGGTGACCCTGGCGGAAAACGGAGAGCAGGCCCTTTCCGAGCTTGCGGAAAAGCGTTTCCACGGTGTGCTTATGGACATCCAGATGCCGGAGCTGGACGGGGTGGAGGCAACCAGGCGCCTGCGCTCCTGGGGTGCTCCCTACAACAGTATCCCGGTCATTGCCCTTACCGCTTATGCCATGAAGGGAGACGAGGAGAGATTCCTGAGTGAGGGAATGGACGACTATCTGTCCAAGCCTGCGGACAAGGACCAGCTAATGCGGATCTTGTCCAGGAACCTGGATGACGGGGGCGGTCAGGAGTAAGCCTGGCTCTGCAATTTTTGATTAACGCAATAGAGGCCTCTCCGGCGCGAGAGCTTAAACTCTTTGAAGCAAAGCAGCAATTGGAAGATTTTCAATGCCCTGCTAGGACAGGGTCTCAACCGGGATAGCCCGCCAGCCCGGCCTTGGACTGAGCTGAACAGGGGCAATGGGGCTGAAGCCGAAGGGCGGCAAGCCCTGTCAGGCGGAGATCAGATTCAGCCTTTTCATCTCCGTGGTCAGCTTGTCTGCGTCTATGGGCTTGGTGACGTAGGAGTCAGCCAGCCCCTGGGAAAAAGCCTGCATGACATTCTTGATGTCTCCCAGGGCGGTGGTCATGATGACCCGGGAACGGGAATCCGTGTCCAGACCCCATTGCCCCTCCAGCTCCCGGATCTGCTGCAGGGCCTGCTGTCCGTCCAGTCCGGGCATCATGAATCCATGCAGATCAGCCCGTAGGGAGAATTTTCCTCCAAGGCCATTCTGCAGGCCTTCACTGCCTCCTCTCCGTCAGCAGCCATATCGCACTCTCCGTACGGAGAAAGCATCTTCTGCAGCACTTTGCGGCTGGCAAAATCGTCCTCCACGATCAGGATACGCATCTTTTGTCCTCCTTTTGCTTGTAGAGCGCTTTCCGGTGCTGCAGCAACGGACCCGGTAGACGGAGTCCCTTCAGCACGCTGGGTTTTTTTGACCCGAATCCCCTCCCATGAGCTGCACGAATCTTTCCACCAGCTCCGGATCGAACTGTGTCCCGGCGTTTCTGCGCAGTTCTGCTATGGCCTCCCGGCCAGACATGGCGCTGCGGTAGGGGCGATCGCTGGTCATGGCGTCGTAGGCGTCCGCAATAGCCAGGATGCGGCACTCCAGGGGAATAGCCTCTCCCTGGATGCCCAGTGGGTATCCCCTGCCGTCCCACCATTCGTGGTGCTTGAGGATGTAATCCGCTATGGGAGCCAGGTCCGGAACGGAGGAGGCGATGCGGTGCCCGATCTCGCAGTGCCCGCGCATTTGCTGCCATTCCTCCCGGCTCAGGGCACCGGGCTTGAACAGGATCTGGTCCGGAACCCCCACCTTGCCCAGATCGTGAAAGCGGGCCAGGAGACGGAGATCGTTTATGCGGTGCGGGGGCATGTCCAGGGATTCGGCCAGGGCGGCTGCCAGCTCCTGCAGCCTGTCGCAGTGGCCCTCGGTCACAAAGTCCCTGGCCTCCATGGCCCCGGTCAGGGCCTGCACTATCGCGCTTCTGGTGCTTTTCTCACGCTGGATCTTCTCCCTGTACATGCGGTTGTCCGCTTCCCGGAACACGTCCTGCATGTCCTCGTGCGGCTCCTCGGCAACAGCCTGGCCCAGGGAGAGGGAAAGGGGCACTTCCGGGTCGGCGCCGTTGTAGTCCTGCACGTTCTGGCGTAGCTGCTGCAGAAGGCGCAGGACCTTGTGCCTGTTTGTCCAGGGCAGCAGGGCAGCGAACTCGTCCCCTCCTATGCGGGCTATGTAGTCCTGGCTGCGGAAGCTCTGCCGCAGCAGATCTGCCGCGTTTATCAGCATCCGGTCTCCGCTCTGGTGGCCCAGGGTGTCGTTTATGAACTTCAGCCCGTCCAGGTCGCAGACGATAATGCCCACCGGCTTGCAGCCCTCCTGGTACAGGCGCTGCATCCTGTCCTCGAAGTAGTTGCGGTTGTAAAGCCCGGTGAGGGAGTCATAGAGGCTCATCTCCTCCAGCCGCTGTTCCATCCTCTTGCGCTTGGTTATGTCTATGAAGGAGGCTACGCTCTGGCTGGTCTCCCGGATAAGATCCACGGAAAGGACCATGTGCCGCACGTTCCCTTCGCGATCCAGCAAGCGGAACTCGTACTGCTTGGGAGCTTGGTCTGGGTCACGGCGCCGCATATAGTGGTATTGCTTCATCCATTCCAAGTCTTCCGGATGCACGAAGTCAGTCCAGGATTTTTCCCCTTCCAGCTCCTGCCGCGAGTAACCGGAGAGGCGTTCGTAATTGGAATTTGCCAGGTAGATGGTGGTGTCCTCGTTGATGATTATCGTCGCCGCTCCGGTGGTCTCGAAGACCGTGCGGTAGTAGTTCTGCCACTGCCGCTCGTGCTCCTCCTTCCTCTTGCGCTCGGTTATGTCCAGCAGGGAGGCCACGCTCCTCCCTGTTCCGGGAATGAGGCCAATGGTCATGTGTCCGTATCCGATTTGTCCTTCTTTGTTCACGTACCTGAACTCGAATTCAGTGGGTGCCTGGCCCCCGTTTCTCCTTCTCTCATAGTGGTAGTGCCTTATCCAGGGCAGGTCTTCCGGGAGCACAAACTCCGTCCAGCTCATCCTCCCCTCGATCTCCTCCTTGCTGAATCCGGACAGCTCTTGGAACTTGCGGTTGACCATGGAGATGGTGGTATCCTCTTCCACTATGTACGTGGCGGATCCGGTGTGCTCGAAAACTGTCCTGTATATCCGCTCGCTGTATCGGAGGGATTCCTCAGCCCTTTTGCGCTCGGTTATGTCCTCCGCATAGGCGATTTCGTATTTCCTGCCCTCTATGTGCAGAATATTGGCGGTTATCTGCACCGGAAACTCGCTTCCGTCTTTGCACCTGTGCCTGGACTCGAACTTGATGCTTCCCTCTTGTTCAATCCTTGACCAGTTGCCTGGACGCTGTCCCCGGGAAAAACAGGCATCCACGTCCCAGATCTGCATCTGCATGAGCTCCTGCTGGTTGTAGCCCAGCCAGCTGCAGGCGGTAGAGTTTGCGTAAACGATTCTTCCCCGCTCATCCACCCAGAAGATGGCCAGGGCGGCGTTGTCCACGGTGGCCTGGGTAAAGAGGAGCTTCCTCTCCATTTCCTTTCTCTCGGTTATGTCCAGGCACACCTTGGCCGCACCCGCTAATTGTCCCTCTTGCGTGAACAGGGGATGGCTCCTTATGAGCAGGTGCCCGCCGGTGGCTGTTCCCACTTCCCCCTCTCCGGGCTCTCCGCTCTTTATGGTCTCCTGCACCGGGCATCCGGAGCAGGGGCCTTCCCCGGCCTCGCAGACCTGATAGCAAAGCATGCCTTCCAGATCCTGCGGATCCCTGTCTAGGTAATCAGCTGTTACCTTGTTCGCCCATTGGATGCGCATGTCCGTGTCCAGATAGACTACTCTGTCCGCAATGGAGTCCAGGACGCAATCCGGTTGCCTATAGGCTAGAGGGCTCCTGTTTAATCCAGGTGGCATTCGGCCTCCAGTTTACGACTCTTTGAGAAGATTTGCTCGGGACTTTATGGATACTTTGGACAAGCGTCTTCTTTCTTATCGGAAGGAGAGCCTGTTCAGTAAAATAAAAATTGCGGGCTGAGCCTGATCCCAGTGGCTTGAATCCCGTTTCTGGAGACGTTGCTTGCGAAAACAGAAAAAACCATAATGCCAGTCAACAATGGCAAAAGGACAAGGGCA
>CAYSPQ010000165.1:3172-4519 GCA_964432965.1 uncultured Desulfohalobiaceae bacterium | reverse complement strand
AAGGAGCTAAAGAAGGGTGATCAGGAAAACGCCGCAGAGCATGATTGCCGCACCTGTTAGTCGCGTGCCGAAGTCTCGTTCCCGGAAGAAGATTCCGCCAAAGAGCACACCGAAGAGTATGCTTGTGCGCTTAATGGCAATAACGTAAGGTACAAGACCGATAAGAACTGCTTGCATCTGGCACAACAATCCCAGAGCGGAGGTTAGCCCGATAAGTGCCAGCAGTGTAAAGGCGGTCCACGGCTTCCCGTTTACGTAGATGCTGGAGAGGTTAACACCTTTCCAGATGATTATCAGAGTGAGGCCAGCGGAAATAAAGGCCTGTACAGTGAAGGACCAGAAAAAGGGCGAAGTTTCCTGTACACCGATTTTGTCCATGTTTGCAGCTATGCTCCATATCATTGCCACCCCGAGCATTAGCCGGGCGCCCTTTTCCCGGACCAGGGCGCGTACTGGTTCCAGGAATCCCGTCCGGGCCTCCCGGGCATGGAGGAAGTATGCCCCGAAAACGATGAGAAGCACTCCTGCCGCGCCCGAGGGTCCCGGCACATCTCCTACCAGGGCAGGAGAAGTGCCCAACAGAAAGACTGGAGTGAAGCTGAGCATGGGCAGGGTCACGGAGAGGTCGCTCAGCTTGATGGCCTGGATGTACATTACTGTGGCTAAAATATTCAGGCCTCCACCCACGGCTAGGGCTGTCCAGTATGTTGGGGAAAGCGAAGAGGAGAAATCGCTCCAGAACAGGGCTGGCAGGAGAAAGGGCAGGGAGAGGGCCTTCCAGGCCCAGGCCACGGTCAGTACGTCTGCTTCCGCCAGGCTCTTTTTGCAGAGCCCGTCCTTGGTCGCTTCGAACACCGCGGTGAGAAAGGAGAAGAGGATCCACATGAGGGCTCAATTCCCGCATAGATTGACTTTCGGATTCTCCTGGCCCTTTTTGAATCAGGCACAATCCGGGTTTTGAGAAGCATGGTCACTTCGCGTCCCTAATGGATAGGGCAGAGAGGGATGAGGAAGCCCAAGATTAGCAACAGGTCCTTGAGGTGGCAAACAGAGCTGGTTTGCTTCCGGAATTTAGCTAATTTGCATCCGGTATGTCCATGTCCTCTTTTCGGATGCGAGCTAGCTTCTCTTTTTCTTTTAGAAAAAAAGAGACATAATGCAAAACTATGCAAGTTGCAAACACTTTGGGCAAAAAAGCTGCAGTAAACGGCAAACGCATGGAGCGATTATTTTGTCGCTTTATTCAGAAAACTGGAAATTAGAGGACCTTTTCTTTTATGATACAGGCGATTCCCGAGATTCTTGTTTATTGGCTCAAGCGTTGCGCCCCTTATCTTGTTTATGTCG
>CAYSPQ010000165.1:0-3162 GCA_964432965.1 uncultured Desulfohalobiaceae bacterium | reverse complement strand
TTTTTACGCACTTTTGGCGATGGCGATGCAAACTCTTTTTTGTTTTGCTTTGGCGAAAGGCGGGAGTGAAAGTTTTTTCCATCACTCTGGGCGGGGTGCTTGTCCTGTTTATACTCCTGGTCTTTTTGGGACAGGAATGGGTTATCTACTCCCCCCGGTCAGAAGTGGAGTCAACTCCTGCGGACGTGGGGCTTTCCTATCAAGAGGAAATGCTCACCACATCGGACGGGGAAAGCATTTATGCCTGGTTTGTTCCCGGGGACGAGGAGAAGCCGGTGGTGCTCTTCTGTCACGGCAATGCCAGCACAGTTTCCGATGAAAGCCATCTCAAGCTGTTGCAGGTTCTAAATGACCTGGGATTTTCCTCTATTGTTTTCGATTACAGGGGCTTTGGCAAGAGCTCCGGTTCTCCGGGGGAGAAGGGCACCTATCGCGATGTGGAAGCAGTCTGGGACTATCTGGTGAATTCCCGGGGATACGAGCCCAGTGAGATTGCCATCTGGGGCAAGTCTCTGGGGGGTGGAGTGGCCTCCTATCTTGCCAGTCAACGCCCCGGAGCTAGAGCTCTTGTTCTGGAGTGCACCTTTACTTCCGTGCCGGATGTAGCTTGGCAATACGCCCCTTTGTTCCCACCGGAATGGGTCATCAGACACGAATACCCGGTAAAGGACTACGTACAGCAAGTGCGCAGCCCGATTCTAGTGGCTCACAGCCCGGAGGACGAGGTGATCCCCTATACATTGGGCAGAAAGATCTACGAGGCAGCAGCGGAACCCAAGCGGTTCATTGAGCTGCGCGGCAGCCATGTATGGGGCTTCTGGACCTCCAGGGATGTCTTTGTTCCGGCAATAGAGGATTTTATTGTTAATCCCCCTTGATTAACCAGTTGATCTTGCCTGCTTGAACTCAAGTGGACAGATGCGGCTGCAAAAAGTCTTTTTTGCAGGCGCAGATGACAGAAGACAGAGGACGGATGACCCCAGTGAAACAAAGACAAGGTTTCACCCCGGTGTATTGGAAGAGAATACACGGGGCAGGCGGGGCAGGCAGAAAAATTAATAAGTTACGTTCATGCTTCTGAAAAGTAAAGTCCACATTTCGATTTTTTGCAGATGCATCTGGAGAGTCAGGCTGTGCAGCTTGCACCTGCAAGAAAAGCTAAAAGGCTTCTCCTCTATCTTATCTATGGAAGCAGGCTGCGCTACAGATCATATCCGTGATTTTCTGCCACAGCTACCTCCTTTGTTTCATTATCTTTTAACATGGGCTGTTGTAGCTCCAGGCTCCATCTGAGATAAAAAATCCCGACAGCATCTGTCGGGAAGGAACTAGGCTTAGAATATACGCCTAGCAGGTTTTCCGCCTCTAGAGCAAGACATTGAATGCCTCTATCACCTGTTCCCAGTCCCGGCTTTGCGGATTCTTGATCTGGGGATTTATGGTCTTGAACATTTTGGCCAGGGCAACAGTCAGAGCTCCCGCTAATTCCGTGAGCGAAGATTCGATCTCGTAGCTGTATTCCAGATCCAGCCTGGGAAGTGTGGCCAGTTGCTGGAGTATGGGATCCAGCTCCAGTTCTGTATCCAATCTGCGCACCTCGTAAATGCATTGCTGAAGCCCCTTGCCAATGGGCAGATCGTGTATTTCGATCACTTGCCGATCATTTGCTCTGGCCGCGACCACTCCACGGACCAGTAGGTCGTGCAGCTTCTGGTTCACGAATTCGTAGAGGCGCTTCATGTCGGTCTTGTCCATATCCAGGCCGGCTGCCTCGCGAAACAAGCGCTCGAATCTCTTACCACCGAAGACCTGTGTCATGGTTCACCTCCTTGTTAAGAAATTGGGGTGGATAGGTAGAGGCTTTTCATTAATTTTCCTCTTTAGAAATAAGCAGCAAGGCGCGAGAGTCAAACCGCGGTTTTTGCAGCACATTTTGCTTAGTAGGCTGCCTTTTCGGCAAGGACAAGCCTGGAGGGGCTTCCCCTGCGGGGTTGATCACGGGTGTTACAGCTGGGAAGAGACTGTTTCAGGGGGGAGTGGCTTGGAGATGTGAGATCCTTTTGACCTCACGCCATCGGTGGAGTAGTCTTTTTCCAAGACTGGGTATTTTCCTGTCCAAATCCCTACCTCGCAAAGCCGGGCAGGAAAGTGGCATAGAGAAAGAGTTGCAGAAAAAAAGACTCTTCCTGGGTGAGGGTATAATTATGGCAAGCATGGAACTTCAGGAGATGGTCAAACAGGCTTCCTACGTGGTGGCCCTTACCGGCGCTGGTGTCTCAGCAGAGAGCGGGATTCCCACTTACCGGGGCTCGGACGGAGTCT
Organism: uncultured Desulfohalobiaceae bacterium; assembly: GCA_964432965.1. Classification (GTDB taxonomy): domain Bacteria; phylum Desulfobacterota; class Desulfovibrionia; order Desulfovibrionales; family Desulfothermaceae; genus JAIPDU01. Next base: position 840 of record CAYSPQ010000165.1, on the reverse strand, counting down.
GGCACAAGTACGATCCGGCCTATTACGCGGATGTGGAGTACTTTTTCCATGATCCCTCCTATTATTGGAATTTCTTTCGCGATGTGCGCTACCAAGTGCTCAAGGAAGCGGAACCCAACAAGGCGCACGTGGAGCTTGCCAGGCTGGAGGGCCTGGGGTATCTGAAGGCGGTGATCACCCAGAACATTGACGGGCTGCATCAACAGGCCGGGTCAGTCAAGGTCCTGGAGTTGCACGGCAACACCAGGACCATTTACTGCGTGAATTGCTCCCGCAGCTACGACCTGGATCAGGTCAGGGAGAGGCTGGAGACTGAGCTGCCGCCAAAGTGCGATAGTTGCGGAGCTCTTCTCAAGCCGGACGTGGTCATGTTCGGCGAAGCCTTGCCACAGAACACCCTTCATGAGGCAGGAGAGCACTCCCGAAGCTGCGACCTCTTCCTGGCTATCGGCAGCTCCCTGACAGTGCAGCCAGCAGCCTCCCTGCCGGCTGTTGCCAAGCAGGCAGGAGCCCGACTGGTTGTCATCAACCCGGAGGTAACTCAGCTGGATTATATGGCCGATCTGGTGATACGCGATACAGCCTCTGAAGCGTTGTCCGGCATAGCGGATGAATAAATGGGGCAGAGATTCACCTATAAGGAACCCGCTCGGCTTTTTCTCGGGCCGAGCGTGTTCTTTTGTCTGCTAGGCTGGAATCTGAGACGGCGCGTGCGCCAAGGATGCGAATCAGGGCAAGCGCCAGGTGATCTGCGGCGTTTTTCGCGTGGGCAGCCGGTGGTATCTGAAGCGGGGATAGCCGATCATCATGGCCCCAAAGCATTTGTTCTCTTCCGGAATG
>CAYSPQ010000164.1:0-4522 GCA_964432965.1 uncultured Desulfohalobiaceae bacterium | reverse complement strand
CGAAAAGAATCGACAGTTGCCCGGAGCGCAAAACATGCTAAACAGTTCGCTGCAATGCAAGCAATCAACGTCATGTTGCGGGAAAGAAGCGGAATTGATGCAAGAAGGGAAGATCGTTGTCAAAGAATAGGCGCAGGTCGTCTATGCCGTACTTGAGCATGGCCACTCGCTCCACTCCCAGACCGAAGGCAAAACCGGAATACTCTTCCGGATCGTAGCCCACTGCCCGGAAGACCTCCGGATCTATCATGCCGCAGCCCAGAATTTCCATGAAACCAGACTGCTTGCATACTCGACAGGGCGATCCCTCGGCAGTGACTCCCCTTCCGGAACAGATCACGCAACTGATATCCACCTCAGCGCTGGGCTCGGTGAAAGGAAAAAAGCTCGGCCTGAAGCGGACCTCTATCTCCCGGCTGAAGATGCGGCGCAGGAAATAGGTGAGTGTGCCCCGTAAATCACCCATGCTCACTTCCCTGTCCACCAGGAAGCCCTCGATCTGGTTGAACATGGGGGAGTGGGTGATGTCCGCGTCCCTGCGATAGACCTTCCCGGGAGCGATCGCGGCAAGAGGAGGCTGCCGTTCCTGCATGGTCCGGATCTGCAAAGGAGAGGTGTGGGTGCGCAACAGGATTTGATCGGAGATATACAAGGTGTCCTGCATGTCCCTAGCCGGATGGTCGGCAGGGATGTTCAGCGCTTCGAAATTGTAGAAGTCAGTTTCCACTTCCGGCCCTGTGACCACTTCGTAGCCCAGTGATTGAAACACCGCGCATATTTCCTGGATGACCAGGGCAACAGGGTGCATGGTTCCGGTTGGCGGAGTGCGGCCCGGTAGAGTGGGGTCGAAACCCTCTTTCGCCTGCTTTGCCTGTTGCTGCTGCAACTGATGTTGAACTTGCTCGAAACGCTGCTGCAGACGCTGTTTTACCCGGTTGGCCGTTTTGCCCGCTTCCGGCCGATCGGAATCGGGCAGATCCTTGAGCTCGGACATGTACTGGACAAGGTGGCCCCTGCGACCTAGATAGGTGATACGCACTTGTTCCAGTTCCTCCGAGCTGCTGACCCCTTCAATGGAAGCTTCGAAGTCCTGTTCCAGCCGCCCGAGGCTATCCAGGTATGCTTGCAGCCGGGTAGAGGACAAGAGCTAAACCCTTGTTTTAGCCATTTCCGCCAGCTTGGCGAAACCCTGTTTGTCCTTGACCGCCATGTCCGCTAGGACTTTCCTGTTAAGCTGTACATCGCATTGCCGCAAGCCGTTCATGAAGTCGCTGTAGGAAAGACCGTTTTCCCTGGCTCCGGCGTTGATGCGAGTGATCCAGAGCCTTCGGAATTCCCGCTTTTTGCGTCGACGATCCCTATAGGCGTGACAGTGGGCCTTCTCCACGGCCTCGCGAGCAGTGCGGTACAAATTCGACCTGCTGCCGCGATAGCCCTTGGCTTCCTTCAGATATTTCTTGTGCCGCCTGTTGACGTTCTTGCCGCGTTTAATGCGCATGAGCCTTCTCCAGTCGCAATTTTTACCTAAACTGAGCGGTTTTATCGCTCAGTTTAGGTGGTCTGCCTGATATTCGAGGTTATTTCCAATTATTCTTCGACACCCATCAGGTGATAAAGGCTTTTCTTCACAAGGCTCGTTGTGAGCCACGACAATGGGACTTGGGGCCAAGCCCCCAAAGAAAAAATAGATGGAACCGCTCGATTGAGGTTCTATTTTGTGCAAGTCTCATCCCACCCGGCAGTATAAGCTACCTGCTGCTCCAGGCGGTTCGGGTGGACTTGATGTTGGCCTTGTCCACGGTTTCCTTGCGGCGCAATCTACGTTTGCGCTTGGCGTTTTTCTTAGTCAGGAGGTGGCTGTGAAAGGCCTGGTTCCTTTTGATCCTGCCGGATCCGGTTTTTCGAAAGCGCTTGGCAGCTCCGCGATGGCTTTTCTCCGCCTTGGGCATATGCTCGTCCCCTTTGTTGTCTTCCTTTTGCTTTACAAGCTGTTACTTGCTGGATACGGGCGAGAGGATAACGGACATGGTCCGGCCTTCCAGCTTGGGGGCCTGCTCCACCTTGGCCTCCTCGGCAAGTTCGTCCTGGAAGCGCTGCAGAACCTCCTCCCCGTATTGTTTGTGCACGATCTCCCTGCCCCGGAAGAAGAGCGTGATCTTGCACCTGTCTCCCTTCTTCAGGAAGCGGCGGGCATGGTTGACCTTGGTCTGCAGATCGTGCTCATCCGTCTTCGGCCTTAGCTTGATTTCCTTGAGCTGGACCTGGACCTGTTTCTTCTTGGATTCCTGCTGCCGCTTTTTCTGTTGATACTGATACTTGCCGTAGTCCATCAAGCGGCACACGGGTGGCTTGGCGTCTGGTGCGACTTCCACTAGGTCCACTCCAGTGTCGGTGGCCATTTGCAGGGCATCCTTGGTTGACATGACACCAAGCTGGTTCCCGTCCTCGTTGACCACCCTAACCTCCGGAACACGTATTTGATTGTTCCGCCTGGCCTTGCTTTTAGGAGAAGAAGCTATAGCGCATTCCTCCACGTTTAAATGGTTCTTGACAATCGGAAACGATCCTATTCCTCGTCTGCTCCAGGGTCAAGGAACCCAGCTGTTGGCCGCCCCGCAAGCGGATGTTAACCGTCTCCTCCCTTACTTCCCTGTCTCCCACAACCAAGGCATAAGGTACCTTTTCCAGCTGGGCGTTGCGGATCTTCTGGTTCAGCTTTTCGTTGCGCATGTCCGCTTCCGCCCTGATCCCGGCTTCCCGAAGATATTCCAGCACCTTTTGAGCAAAGGGCCCGTGGTCGTCGGTGATGGGCAGAACTCGTGCCTGCTCCGGAGCGAGCCAAACTGGAAACCAACCGGCGAAATGCTCGATCAGCACGCCGAGAAAGCGCTCGATTGCCCCCAGGATTACCCGATGCAGCATGACAGGCCTATGCTTTTCTCCATCGGAGCCCACATAGGTCATGTCGAAGCGCTCGGGAAGGGTGAAATCGCACTGCACTGTGGCGCATTGCCAGTAGCGGTTCAAAGCGTCCTTGAGCTGCACGTCTATCTTGGGTCCATAGAAGGCGCCATCCCCGGGGCAGATACTGTATTCAAAGGCGTTGGCCAGCAGGGCTTCCTGCAGGGCCTGGGTGGCGTTTTCCCAGTCCTGATTCGTGCCTATGGACTTCTCCGGTCGAGTGCACAACTCAATGGAGTAATCGAAATCAAAGAGGCTCATGACATCCTGGATAAAGCGAAGGATGGCAGTAATCTCTTCCTGAAGCTGGTCCGGACGGCAGATGATATGCGCGTCATCCTGGGTGAATTCCCTGACCCGCATTAGCCCGTGCAGGACCCCGGACTTCTCGTGCCGGTTCACCTTGCCCAACTCAAAGTAGCGCAGGGGCAGGTGGCGATAGCTGCGAACCTCGGACTTGTAGATCAGGATATGAGCCAGGCAGTTCATGGGCTTCAGCCCGTACTCCTGATCCTCGATCTCGGTGAAATACATGTTTTCACCGTAGTTGTCATAGTGTCCGGATTTCTTCCACAGCTCCTTCCTCAGTAGTTGAGGACCGCGAACGGGTTCGTAGCCCCGGCGCAAATGCTCCTTGAATTCGAAATCCTCCAGGATGGCGCGGAGCAGGGCGCCCTTGGGGTAGAAAACAGGCATTCCCGGGCCGGCTTCCTCAAAAAAATCGAACAGACCCAGTTGAGGGCCCAGATTCCGATGGTCGCGTTTCTTGGCCTCTTCCAGCCAGTGGAGATAGTTCTTAAGCTCCTTTCGGCTGGGCCAGGCAGTGCCGTATATTCGCTGCAGCATTATATTGTTTTCATCCCCGCGCCAGTAGGCGCCGGCGATGCTGGTCAGCTTGAAGGCCTGAACGAATCCGGTGGATGGCACATGCGGGCCTCGGCACAGGTCGATGAATCCATCCTGAACGTAGAGGCTCACCCGCTCCTCGTTCACTTCCTGCAGGAGCTCCAACTTGTAGATCTCATCCTCTTCCCGGAAGATCCGCTTCGCTTCTTCCAGGTCCACTACACGGCGCTGGAAGGGGTGGTCGGAATCGACTATGCGCTGCATCTCTTCTTCTATGCGCTCTAGATCCTGCGGAGTCAGAGCGTGCTCCAAGTGGAAATCGTAGTAGAAGCCGTTTTCCACGGCCGGGCCCGTGCCCAGGCGCGTTCCGGAAAAAAGGCGCTTGACCGCCTGAGCCATTATGTGAGCGGCGCTGTGACGCAGGATCTCCAGACCTTCCGGCGAGTCTGCGTAAACTGGTTCCAGTTGGCTGCATTGGGCAGGAACAGACTGGGCAAGATCAAAGACCTCGTCCTGGCACTTGCAGGCAACCACCTGTTTCAGCTTTTTTTTGCTCAGGATCTGAGCCAGCGCTTGACCGCAAGTGGATCCGTCCTCGACATCCACGTTTTGTGCACCAGCAACATAGAGCTCCACTGCGGAACCTCCAAGGGAAAGACTGCCGAAAAGAAACAGGGAGGCTTACGCCTCCCTGGTGAACAAAAGTTGGATAAGA